>NZ_KV789096.1:115918-116365 GCF_001807465.1 Actinomyces sp. HMSC08A09
TTCCTTCGGGAACTGCACTTCATTGAGGCGCCGACCCCTCAGCCGGGTGGGTGCAGGACGTCAAGTCGCAGTTTCTTCGCGAACTGCACTTCATTGAGGGTCGTCGTCCTCGGTGGCCTTGACGATCACGAAGTCGTTGTAGGTCCTTCGGGAACTGCACTTCATTGAGGCAGGTGAGACCTATCGGTGCGGGCGTCGTTGCGGACGTCGCAGTTCTTTCGGGAACTGCACTTCATTGAGGCACTTAAGCCATCGGGAACGAACCCGATACCCCAAGTCGCAATTCCTTCGGGAACTGCACTTCATTGAGGCCGGATGGTGTCGGAGAACCTGCGCCAGATTCAGACGTCGCAGTTCGATCGGGAACTGCACTTCATTGAGGCGGCACGAGTCGCTTGGAGCGCTGGGGCGCGCGATGTCGCAGTTCCTTCGGGAACTGCACTTCAT
>NZ_KV789096.1:116385-164115 GCF_001807465.1 Actinomyces sp. HMSC08A09
CCTTCGGGAACTGCACTTCATTGAGGCGAGGACATGCGGACCAGGCTCCAGGTCGAGTTCCGAGGTCGCAGTTCCTTCGGGAACTGCACTTCATTGAGGCACGATGGTGCCCTTGGCAACGTCGGTGTTGACGAGTCGCAGTTCCTTCGGGAACTGCACTTCATTGAGGCTTGAATACGCGCGTGCCCGCGTCGCCGTCGGTGCTACGTCGCAGTTCCTTCGGGAACTGCACTTCATTGAGGCTGCTTCGCTCGAAGGAACACCGCGTCATCGAACGGGTCGCAGTTCCTTCGGGAGCTGCACTTCATTGAGGCGCGCAACGCCAGCGCCTCGATCGCTGCGAGGTCCTCGTCGCGCGGTTCCTTCGGGAACTGCACTTCATTGAGGCGAGAAGATCGCGTGGAAGCCGGGCGCCGTCGAGAGTAGCAGTTCCTTCGGAAGCTGCACTTCATTGAGGTTCGGGGCTGCCGGCCACCCACAGCGGGAAGCGCTCAGCGTCGCGGTTCCTTCGGGAACTGCACTTCACTGAGGCAGGTGGGGATCGATATGCCTGTCGCGGCTATTGATCCCCACCCACTGCTCTTTGTGCGTCACCTTCCAGGCTCGCCTGGCCCCCTCCAGGGCGGCGGGCAGGGCGGCGAGCAGGCGCTCGACGTCGTCGGGGCTCGTCTCTCTACCCAGGGAGCAGCGCAGTGTGGAGCGGGCAGGCCCCTCCTCGAAGCCCATCGCCAGGAGCACGTGACTGGGCTGGGTGACCCCGGCGTGGCAGGCCGACCCCGCCGACGCATCAATCCCCGCCAGGTCCAGGGCCATGAGCAGTGCCTCGACGTCGGCCTGCTCGAACCACAAGTGCGCCGTGGAGGCCACATGATCGGCACCCTCCGGCAACGTGGCGTGAACGCCCGCAAGCGCCCCGACACCCTCCAGGATCCGACGCCGCAGCGCCGCCAGCCGGGCCTCCTGCTCCTCCCGCTCGGCGACCGCCAGCTCCACCGCCAGGGCCAGCGCCCGGGCCGCCACCACGTCCTGAGTACCCGAGCGGAGCCCCCGCTCCTGACGGCCCCCGCCCGTGGCCGGCGTCAACGTCAGGTCGCGGCGAACCACCAGGGCCCCCACGCCCACCGGCGCCCCCAGCTTGTGGCCGCTCAGGCTCATCGCATCCAGGCCCCAGCCATGGAAGTCCACCGGAACCTTCCCCAGCGCCGCAACCACGTCGGAGTGGACGGGCACGTACCCGGCCTCGCCGGGACGTCCGCCGCCGCTGGCCTCGCGCACGCGCTCCACCAGCGCCGCCATGTCCTGCACCACGCCGGTCTCATTGTTCGCCGTCATCGCCGACACCAAGGACGCGGGGGAGTGGCCGGTACTGCCCGCCGGCACCAGCGCCCGATCCACCGAGTCGAGCTCGACCCGCCCCGCGTCGTCAACCTCCAGCAGGCTCAGCCCCGCCCCCAGCTGGTCCACGGCGGTACGCGCCGAGTCCAGAACCGCCGGGTGCTCAATCGGAGAGACCACCAGCCGCCCGCCCGGAACCGCTCGCGCCCGCCCCGAGACCACCAGGGCGTCGGCCTCAGTCCCACCGGAGGTCAGCAGCACCTCATGCGCATCCACCCCCAGGGCCCTTGCCAGGCGGGCACGGGCCTGCGCCAGCAGTGCCCCCACCCGCCGGCCCGCGGTGTGCTGCGCACTCGGATTCGCCCAGCCCCCGAGCCCACTGGCCAGGTCCTCGGCGACCTGCTGGGCGACCTCGGGACGGACCGGGGCCGAGGCGGCATGATCGAGGTAGGTGCGCACGCCCCCAGCCTAGACGGCGGCACCGGCGACCAGCATGGTCCGCACGTGGCCTCCGCGCCACCCGCACACCGTCCGCACCCCCGCAGACCAGCTCGCCTCTCACCCCGGCAGCCGCCGAGTCCCATACTCATCTCCTATCGGTATGGGCGTGCCCATGTGCGCCTCGAAGCTGGGGGTGGGAGAGTGACCCCATGCGCACCGACCAGCTCGCCCTGTCCCGCTCCGCTACCGACCGCGACGCCGAGCGACGCAGCGAGCCCGGGCTGCTGGAGCGCCTCGCCGCCGACCCAGACACCCGCCTGCTGCTCGTCGACGCCCGCGGCCGCGTCGCCCTGACCGGCCCCGCTATCCACCCCGACCTGCCCGACGACGGCCTCACCCCGCCCAGCCTCATCGGCAGCCCCGGCGCCACCGCCTGGGAGGGACCCGGCACCCGCAGCGGCTGGGGCCTGCCCGACCTTCGCGTCGGCTACCTCGGAGCCTCCGCCCCCACTCGCTGCCCCGACCTGACCGTCCTCTACATGGGCCGCGAGCTCGCCGACGACGCAGCCTCGGGCCCCGCCTGGATCGCCGTCGTCGTGCCCCAGGCCCTCGAGGTCCCCGACGCCCCCGAGCCGCCCGCCACCGGCTCCGACGCCGAGGGCACCGCCGTCGACCACCCCGACCTGCGCCGGCTGCTGGAGCGTTACCCGCTCTCCGCCCTGAGAGCCATGGGCGCCCAGATGACGGCCCGCGACGCCGGCCTGGCCACCACGGCCACTGCCCTGGCCGCCTGGCACGCCCGATCCGCCTACTGCCCGGCCTGCGGCGGACGCACCTCGATCATCGAGGCCGGCTGGGCCCGCCGCTGCTCCGACTGCGCCACCGTCCACTTCCCGCGCACCGACCCGGCCGTCATCATGGCGGTCACCGACACCTCCGACCGCCTTCTCCTCGTGCGCGGCGCCACCTGGGCTCCCCGGCGCTACTCGGTCGTGGCCGGCTTCGTCGAGGCCGGCGAGTCCGTTGAGGCGGCCGTGGCACGAGAGGTGTGGGAGGAGACCGGGCTGCGCGTGGCCGACGTCGAGTACCTCGCCTCCCAGCCCTGGCCCTTCCCACGCTCCCTCATGCTCGGCTGCCGAGCCCGCCTGGCCCCCGGCGAGGACCGGCCCCGACCCGACGGCCAGGAGGTCGTCGAGGCCCGCCTCGTCTCCCGTGACGAGCTCACCGCGGCCGCCGACGACGGCAGCATCCTCCTGCCCGGCCCCACCTCCATCGCCCGACTCCTCATCGAGGACTGGTACGGCGGCCCCATCGTCAGCTGACGCCACCCGGCGCGGGACAACAACCGTCGGTTCCTGTCACCGCCGCATGGCAGGCTGGTCCCGATGAGCCCGACCACCCCCCACCCCGCCCCCCTCGACGCATCCAGGCTCCTGGAGGCCCTCGACCCCGACCAGCGCGAGGTCGCCGAGCACCTCGAAGGCCCCCTGTGCGTCCTGGCCGGCGCAGGCACCGGCAAGACCCGGGCCATCACCTACCGCATCGCCCACGGCGTGGCCACCGGCGCCTACCAGGCCACCCAGGTCCTGGCCGTGACCTTCACCGCCCGCGCCGCCGGCGAGATGCGCTCACGCCTGGCCGACCTCGGCGTCCCCGGCGTCCAGGCCCGCACCTTCCACGCCGCCGCCCTGCGCCAGCTCACCTATTTCTGGCCCACCGCCATCGGCGGACGCCGTCCCGACATCCAGGCTCACAAGGCGCCCCTGGTCGGTGCCGCCGCCCGCCGCCTGGGCCTGCCCACTGACCGGGCCACCGTGCGGGACCTGGCCGCCGAGGTCGAGTGGGCTAAGGTCACCATGACCCTGCCCGAGGACTACGCCCAGGCCGCCGTCGCCGCCGGTCGCACCGGTGTGGCCGGGCAGGAGGCGGCCGCGGTCGCCCAGGTCCTGTCCCTCTACGAGGAGGCCAAGAGCGAGCGCGGCGTCATCGACTTCGAGGACGTGCTCCTGCTGACCATCGGGATCCTCCTGGACCGCGAGGACGTTGCTGCCCAGGTGCGCGGCCAGTACAAGCACTTCGTCGTGGACGAGTACCAGGACGTCTCCCCGCTCCAGCAGCGCCTGCTGGACCTGTGGCTGGGCAGGCGCCGCCAGCTGTGCGTCGTCGGTGACGTCTCCCAGACCATCTACTCCTTCACCGGCGCCACGCCTGCCTTCCTCACCGGTTTCGCCACCCGCTACGAGGGTGCGCGCACCGTGCGCCTGAGCCGCGACTACCGCTCCACCCCGCAGGTCGTCTCCCTGGCCAACCGGGTCCTGTCGCGCTCGCGGCGTGGGGGCGGCGGCCTGCACCTGCCCGCAGGCGCCGTCGAGCTGGTCGCCCAGCGGCCCAGCGGCCCTGCCGTGCGCTTCGAGACCTACGACGACGACATCGCCGAGGCCGAGGGCGCCGTCGCCCAGGTGCGCCGCCTGCAGGCCGCCGGGGTCCCCCTGAGCGAGATCGCGATCCTGTACCGCACCAACTCCCAGTCCGAGGTCTTCGAGCAGGCCCTGGCGGGAGCCCAGATCGGTTACCTCGTGCGCGGTGGCGAGCGCTTCTTCGAGCGTGAGGAGGTCAAGCGTGCCATGGCCGTCATCCTGGGGGCCGCCCGCACCGAGAAGGCCACTCTCACCGGCGACCTCGGCCAGGACGCGCGCACCGTCCTGTCCCGCGAGGGCTGGAGCGAGGAGCCGCCCGCCCCCCGCGGAGCCGTGCGCGAGCGCTGGGACGCCCTCAACGCCCTGGTGGCCCTGGCAGACGAGATGGCCCAGACCCGCGGCGCCGACCTCGACGCTTTCCACACCGAGCTGCGTGAGCGCGCCGACGCCCAGAACGCCCCCACCGTCGAGGGCGTCACCCTGTCCTCCCTGCACGCCGCCAAGGGCCTGGAGTGGGACGCCGTCATCCTCGCCGGCGTCTGCGAGGGCCTGCTGCCGATCTCCCTGGCCGAGGGGCAGGCCGCCATCGAGGAGGAGCGGCGCCTGCTCTACGTGGGCGTCACCCGCGCGCGCGAGCACCTCATCATCTCCTACGCCCGCGCCCGCAACGCCGGAGGGCGGGCCTCCCGCAAACCCTCCCGCTTCCTGGACGGCCTGTGGCCCACCGGCCACGGCAGTCGAGACGCCTCCCGGCACCAGGGCCGCCAAAGCGCCAAGGAACGCTCCCGACAGTCCGCCGCCGACTTCGAGGCCAACAACGACCCCCGCACCATCGCCCTGTTCGAGGAGCTGCGGGCTTGGCGCTCCCAGATCGCCAAGGAGAGGTCCAGGCCCGCCTACACGGTCTTCGCCGACGCCACCCTGCGGGATATCGCCGTCGTCAAACCGACCAGCCTGCCCCAGCTCTCCCTCATCCGCGGCGTGGGCGCCACCAAGCTTCAGGACTACGGAGGGCCGGTCCTGGCTCTTCTGCGCGATTTCGAGGCCGGGGATTGACCGGCCCGAGGCACTCCTGCCCGACGGCGCTCACAGCTGCGAGCACAGGCACTCGGGGTGACGCTCCCAGGCCCTGTGCCGCCCCCGGGGCTCCTGGCCGGTGACCTCCACCGAGTGCGTGGACCACCACGCGGCCGAGCCTGCGCTCGCCTCCCCGCCCGGTTCCGCCTCGTCCCCGGTGCCGTCGGCCCCGGTCACCTGGGCCACCAGCGTGTCGATGACGGCCCGAGCCGTCGACGCCGCCGCCTCGTGCAGGACCAGGTGCTCGACCTCCGGCATGGGCAGGGTGCGCATCTGCGTGGCCAACGCCGGCCAGCACGGGTCGGCGTCCCTCTCCCACAGGTCCAGGCAGGTCGAGCACGGACCCTGAGCGTTGAGTACCGGGCCGATGCGCACCCCCGCCTCGCCGACGACGACCGGCAGGTGCACCACGTCCTCCTGAGCGAGCCGGCGCGCGAGCAGCGGCTCGACCACGTGCGCGTCCACCGTCACCATGACATCGGGGCGGGTGCGCAACGGTGCCCGCGTCCGCAGGGCCGGGAAACGTGCCGACAGCAGCGGAGCCAGGCCCCCGTCCTGCGGGGAACGGGTGGACAGGATCGTGCCCACCCCGGCCTCCGCCAGCCACAGAGCCGCCTCCTGAGCCAGGGCGCTCACGCCGTGAACAGCCAGGACGGCCTGGGACAGGACCGCGCCACGGCCCTTGGCGTCAGCTCCGAGCCGGTCCCAGTAGACGCCGTCGGCCCCGCCGAGCTCGCTGGTCGCCGAGGCCACCAGCACCCCCTGACGCTCCAGGTCCGCGACGATCTCACGCGCCCGCGCCACCGGCACCCGGCTGCGCCGGGCGGCCCGGTAGACGCCCGTGCTCTCCAGGTTGCGCGCGAACTCATCGAGCAGGCGCTGCTCGGCCAGGCTCAGGTCACTGACAATGGTGCGCCGCCCGGGACTCGTCCCGATCTGGCTGACGCCCTGCTGGCGCCACAGGATGGCGCACCCACCACGTACACGCATCGTGCCTCCTCACAGTCCTCCCGGAACCCGAAGGGGCGCCGGGAGATCGACGTCCTGGCGAGCGCGTCAGGACACGGTGCGACAGTGGCACGGGGCGCCTCCGAGTCACCAGAGGCAGTTGCCGGCCTGTGGATAACTATCCCCGGCCGAGCGCCGGGGCAGTGGGGGTCACTTGGCCGAGCAGGTGGCCAGACTGGAGGTGTCGCCCGAGGCGATCGCCTCGGTGGCGGTGACGGCCTCGTGCAGCGTACCGACGGCGAAGACCTGCATGCCCTTGGGCTCATGGCCCTTGACCTCGTCACAGTTGCTCGCCGGGGCCAGGAAGTACGTGGAGCCCGCCTTGCGGGCACCGGCCATCTTCTGCTGGATACCGCCGATGGGGCCGACCTGGCCGTTGATGTCGATCGTCCCGGTCCCGGAGATGTCCTTGCCGCCGGTCAGCGCCCCCGGGGTGATCTCGTCAACGACCCCCAGGGCGAACATCATGCCGGCACTGGGCCCGCCGACGTCGGACAGGCCGAAGGTGGCGTCCACCTTGCTGTCCACCGAGATCTTCAGGCTCAGCCCCAGCAGGGAACCGGTCGTCCCCTCCTGCGGGGCGATCGTGGTGAGCGCGGCGGCCACCTGCTGATCGCCGCGGCGCACCCCGAGGGTCACCCGAGTGCCCTCGGCAATGGTGGTCATGAGCTCTTTCAGCTGGGAGAAGGAGGTGATGGTCGTGGCCTGGCCGCCCTCAGGAGTGATGGTCTCCAGGACGTCCCCGGCCTGGACCTTGGTCGAGGTCTGCTGCTCGGCCACCTCGGTGACGGTCAGGTGCATGGCTCCGGCCTTGCCGGTCTCCACGAGCGCGGCGATGACGGCGGAGTCCTGCGAGGCGGTCATCTGAGCCTTGCCGGTCTCCTCGACCTGCTCGGCGCTCTGATCCTGCGGGCACACCTCGTTACGGTCCACGATCCGCTTGTCCGCGGAGAACCAGGCGGCGATGAGGTCCGCGGTGGTCACCGGGTAACCGGGGCAGCCCGACACCGAGACCGTCGTCATCCGCAGCGCGCCCTGGGTCGGGTAGGTCTCGGTCCCCGAGACCTTCAGGACGTCCTGGCTCGACGACGAGCCGTTGTCCAGCACGTTCCAGGTCGGGCCGGGGGCCTCGATGACCACGTTGATCGGCACCGTGAAGACGGCGACGATGAGGGCCACCACCACCAGGACCGCCCCGACCGCCGCAGTGCGCCGCAGTCTGCGTCGGCGCCGGTCCTGTGGGGAGGGCTGCGCCTGCGGGGCCTCGGCGTGCTCGGCCTGGTCGAACCGATCATCCTCGGGCTCCGGGGCCGGCCGGGTGTCGTCAGGGGCGAGCGAGCCCGCGGCGTCGACGGCGTCGTGCTGGTCTAGGTGCGTCACGCGCTCATCATGCGACATCTTCCTGAGGAAGACGCGCAGATACCGACACGAACCCGGCACGAACTCGACACAGTGCCAGCACGTCGCAGCCCCGGTGCCGATCCTGTACCGATACGTTGCCGACCCTGTGTCGGCGCGGACAGGACGCGACCGGGACGGAGTGGGCACGCCGTCGGCGAACGGAACATAGCCCCGGCACAGGAATGGGTGCGACCATAGGGCCGTTAGCGACAGTGTCCGGTCGCCCCAGACGGCCCGGACGATGCCCAGACGACCCGGCGAGAGGAAACCCCGTGAGCGAGGACGCCTTCGACGAGCTCGAGAAGATGCTCGCATCACTGTTCGGCGAGCAGATGGCCTCCGACGCCGTCAGCGCCCTGCGCTCATCCGGGGTGGATCCCAGCTCCATCGCCCAGATGCCGGGGGTGGGGGACATCTCCCAGCTCAGTCCCGCCCAGCTGTTGGCGATGCGCGCCCAGTTCCAGCAGATGTCCTCCGCCTCCACCGCCGAGCCGGTCAACTGGCAGATGGGCCAGGAGCTGGCCCTCCAGCAGGCGCGCGGCGACGGTGACCCCACGGTGACCGCCGCGGTCGCGGAGTCCACGCGCCAGGCCCTCCAGGTGGCCGACCTGTGGCTGGATACGGCCACCGAGTTCATGCCGGCCCCCGGACAGCGGGAGGCCTGGAGCCGCAGCGGCTGGGTCGAGCGCACGCTGCCGGTGTGGAAGGACGTGTGCGCCCCGGTGGCCGAGGCCGTCACCACCGCCCTGGCCCGCACCCTGGAGAAGCAGATTCAGGAGATGCCGGCCGAGATGGGGCAGGCCGCCCAGCAGATGGGGGCGCTCGGGTCCATCATGCGCACCATGGCCGGCACGGCCTTCGGTCTCCAGATCGGCCAGGCCATCGGGGAACTCGCCAAGGAGGCGCTGGGGGCCACCGACACCGGTCTCCCTCTGACCCGTGAGCCCGGTACGGCACTGGTTCCCGCCAACGTGACCGCCTTCGCCGAGGGGCTGGAGGTCGATGAGGACGAGGCCCGCATGTTCCTGGCCGTGCGGGAGGCCGCCACCGCCCGCCTCTACGCCCACGTGCCCTGGCTGCGCGGGCAGGTGCTCCAGGCAGTGGTCGCCTACGCCCGCGAGATCCGCATCGACACCGAGACCCTGGAGTCCGCCGTGGCCCAGGTCGACCCCAACGACTCCGACGCCTTGCGCGAGGCCCTTGAGAGCGGGCTGTTCGCGCCCCAGGAGACGGCGGCCCAGCGCGAGGCCCTGGAGGACCTGGAGACGCTCCTGGCACTCGTTGAGGGCTGGGTCGAGGTGGTCACTGCCCGCGCCGCCGCACCGCACCTGCCCCACCTTATGGCACTGGCCGAGATGATGCGCCGGCGCCGGGCCCAGGGCGGCGCCGCCGAGCAGGTCTTCGCCCGCCTCATCGGCCTGACCTTCCGTCCCCGCCGGGCCCGGGAGGCCGCCGAGCTGTGGGCCCACCTGGGCGCCCAGGCCGGTGACGCCGAGCGCGACGCCTTCTGGAACCACCCCGACGTCATGCCCACGGCCTCCGAGCTCGCCAATCCCAAGGACTTCCTCACCATGCGGCGCATGGCTCAGGACATCGACGCCGAGATCGACGCCGACCTGGCCTCCCTGCTGGACGGGACCCTCGGGTACGCCGAGGGCGCCAAGGAGGCCGACGAGAACAGCCCCGAGGGGCTCGGGGACCGGAGCCCTGCCTCCGCCGACGCCGCTTCCCAGGAGCCCAACCAGCCGGCCGACCCCGCCTCGGCCGGCGCCGGGGGCGAGGACTCGCCCGGAGAGCCCGACGAGCAGGACCCGACCGGCACGGACAAGGACTGAAGCGCACGGGGCCACGCAGCTCCGGTGACCAGCGCCGAGTGCTCGCCCGACGGTGATCGGCTACAGGAAGGTCGCCTCCAGGGCCTCGACCAGGCCGGGGACCAGGCGCTCGCCCTGATAGAGCGAGGCGTCGTCGTCGTGACTGCGTGAGCGCAGCACACACCAGGACCGCCCGCCGCGCAGGACCCCCACCACCATGCGGATGTCCTCGCGATCCGGGCGCTCCTGGAGGAAGGCCAGACGCTCGGCGGCATCGGTGATGGCCTCGGCCTCCTCCTGGGCTGCAGGCGGCAGGACCAGCCGCTCGACGCTGATGGCGGCGCCGTGGACGGACTCGGGCCAGGCGAGCTGGGCCAACAGGTGCTCCAGGTCCGCGGCGGGCGGCAGCCCCTCCTGCTCCACCACCATGAGCAGGTCGGGGTTCGAACGGGCCTCCTCCACGGTGGCGGCGTCCAGGAGGTCGGCCACGTCCGGGTCGGTCTCAAGAGCCTCGGCGGTGCGCACCAGCGCGAAGACGCGCACCGGCTGGTCCCAGCCGTGGGCCGCCACGTGAGTCTCGGTCTCCGTCACCGCGCGGGCCAGGGCCCCTGCCGATAAGGCTGCGGCTCGACCTGCCCCCGCGGTGGTCGCCTCGTCATGCATTGTGTCAGTCACGCCGCCATCGTCTCACTGGTGGCGCCTCCTCCTCCAATGACGAGGCTTCATCAGTCAGGGGGCGCGCCCTGCCACCCGAGGCGTTTTCTCATCCTGGAGAAGGTTATGGCCGTGTCAGAGGTGTGTGGGACGATGGACCGAGCGGCCCCTCCGGCCGATGACGCCATGTTTCACCGTGTGCGAGGCGGCGTCACCACGCACGTCAGACAGGGAGCAGGATCGTGAGCACCAGGCCCGATGACGAGTCCCCGGACTCAACCTCCGAGGAGTCCTCGAGCAAGTCCACCGGCTCGTCCCGACAGGGGAAGCCTGACAACTTAGCCGGACTGTTCGGCCTTGGACGCATGGGTGGGGGAGGGCCCCGTCCTCCCCGCGCTCCGCGCACCGGTAAAGGCGGCGGACGTCCCGGTCCGCTGGTCCTGACCATCTCGATCATCGCGGCCATCGCCGTGGCCATCGGCATCCTGTCGCAGGTGTGGACCGAGGTCCTCTGGTTCAGTCAGATCGGGTACGCCCGGGTGCTGTGGACGCAGTGGATAGCCCTCATCGTCCTGTTCCTGGTGGGATTCGGCATCATGTTCGGGGCCGTCTTCGTCTCGATGACCAGGGCCTACCGGGCCAGGGAGATCGGGATGCCCGACGACGAGGCCACGCGCAACCTCGAGGCCTACCGCTCCGTCATCGAGCCCGTGCGACGTCGGCTGACCTGGGCAGTGCCCGCGGTGCTGGCCCTGTTCGGCTCGGCCTGGGAGCTGGCCCCCAGCTGGCGGGAGATTCTGCTGGCCTTCAACTCCCAGTCCTTCGGAGTCAAGGACCCCCAGTTCGGGATCGATATCTCCTTCTACGTCTTCATCCTGCCCGCGGTGCTGACGCTCGTGTCCTTCCTGTCCGGCGTCGTCCTGTTCGCCGGGGTGGCCTCAATCGTCGTCCACTACCTGTACGGCGGTATCTCCGTGGTGCGTAAGCCCCACTTCACCAAGGCCGCACGCATGCACCTGGCGATCTTCTTGGCGCTGTACGCCGTCATCCGGGCCGTGGGCTACTGGCTGGGTCGCTACAGCGCCCTGTACGCCTCCAACTCCAAGTTCGACGGCGCCAACTACACCGACGTCAACGCGGTCATCCCCGCCAACGCGATTCTCGCGGCGATCGGACTGGCCGTGGCCTTCCTCTTCGTCGCCTCGGTGCGATCCAGCTCCTGGCGCCTGCCGATCATCGGTGTGGTTGTCATGATCGTCTCCTCCCTGGTGGTGGGGACCGCCTACCCGCTGGTCATCCAGAAGTTCATCGTCGACCCCAACGCCCAGCGCCAGGAGGCCGAGTACATCCAGCGCAACATCAATGCCACCAAGGCCGCCTACGGCCTGGAGAACGTGGAGACCACCAACTACGACGCCACGACGAAGACGGCGGCCGGCCAGCTGGAGAAGGATGCCGAGTCCACCACCTCGATCCGGCTCCTGGACCCCGGGCTCATCTCCCCGACCTTCCAGCAGGTCCAGCAGAACAAGCAGTACTACTCCTTCGCGAACCGGCTCAACGTGGACCGCTACAAGGTGGACTCCACCAGTCGGGACACGGTGATCGCGGTACGTGAGCTCAACCTGTCCGGCCTGGGCGAGCAGCAGCAGACCTGGGTCAACGAGCACACCGTCTACACCCACGGCTACGGCGTCGTGAACGCCTACGGCAACACAGTGGCCACCCGCGGCTACCCCTCGTTCTGGGAGGGGGGCATCCCCTCCCAGGGTGACCTGGGTAAGTACGAGCCCCGGATCTACTTCGGTCAGTCCTCGCCGTCCTACTCCATCGTGGGTGGCAAGGACAACGGCTCGCCGCGCGAGCTGGACTACCCCGACGACGAGTCCAAGACCGGTCAGGTCAACACCACCTTCGCCGGCAACGGCGGGCCGAGCGTGTCCAACCCGTTCAACCGCCTGCTCTACGCCGCCAAGTTCCGGGAGGCCAACATCCTCTTCTCCCAGGAGGTGCGCGAGGGCTCCCAGATCCTCTACGACCGGGACCCGGCCAAGCGCGTCGCCAAGGTGGCCCCCTGGCTGACCCTGGACAACAGCCCCTACCCGGCCGTCGTCGATCACGACGACAACCCGGCCACTCCCAAGCGGGTGATGTGGATCGTCGACGGCTACACCACGACGAACAACTACCCCTACGCCCAGCACGAGTCCCTGGCCAAGGCGACGGCGACCGCCGACAACAAGGGCGGACTTCTGCGGGCGCCGGAGGAGTCCAACTACGTGCGCAACTCCGTCAAGGCCGTCGTGGACGCCTACGACGGGTCGGTCAAGCTCTACCAGTGGGATGACAAGGACCCGATCCTCAAGGCCTGGCAGAAGGTCTTCCCCGGGACGGTCACGCCCATGAGCCAGATGAGCGCCGACCTCATCGCCCACATGCGCTACCCCGAGGACCTGTTCAACGTCCAGCGCACCATGATGGCGACCTATCACGTCAACGACGCCGCGGAGTTCTACTCCGGTGGAGACTTCTGGAAGATTCCGGATGACCCGACCACACCCGGTCAGGACCAGCAGGCCCCCTACTACCTGACCCTCAAGATGCCCGGGCAGGACCAGGCGAGCTTCTCCCTGTCCAGCGCCTACATCATCGGCGGAAATACCAACCGCAACGTGCTCACCGGCTTCCTCGCCGTGGACTCCGAGACCTCTCCCGGCACCGGGAAGAAGGGGGAGCGTAGTCCCAGCTACGGCAAGCTGAGACTCCTGGAGCTTCCGCGTTCCTCGAACGTGGCCGGGCCGGGGCAGGTGCAGAACATCTTCGACTCCAACCCGGAGATCTCCAAGGAGCTCAACCTCCTGTCCCAGGAGGGCTCCCAGGTCATCAAGGGCAACCTGCTGACGCTGCCCGTGGGAGGCGGACTGCTCTACGTCCAGCCCGTCTACGTGCAGTCGTCATCGGGAACTCAGTACCCGCTGCTGCGCAAGGTGCTGGTCTCCTTCGGGGACAACGTCGGATTCGCCGACACCCTCTCGGGGGCACTCGACCAGGTCTTCGGCGGTAACTCCGGGGCGACCACGGGTCAGGAGGCCATCGACGGCGATGCCGCCGCGGCCAATGACACCAATGAGACGACCGACGGCAAGGACCCGACGGCGGATGGCGGGGCCAAGGCATCGGCGAGCCCGAGCGCCGCGCCCACGGCTTCAGCCAGTGCGTCCTCCTCGGCCTCGGCCAGCGCGTCCTCCAGTTCCTCCGCCACCCCGTCGGCCTCGGGAACCTCGGATCCGAAGGCGGAGCTCAATCAGGCGCTCTCCGACGCTCAGACCGCGATGACTGACGCGGACACAGCCAGGAGCAAGGGCGACTGGTCGGCATACGGCGATGCGCAGAAGCGCCTCAACGAAGCCGTCAAGCGGGCCGTTGAGGCCCAGAAGAAGCTGGGCTGAGCCCGGTCGGCCGCCACTGAGGGCGTGCCCTGCGACCCGCCTCACCGGGCGGTGAGCAAGGGCACGCCCTCGTCATTTGCCTCAAGGGTGGGACGCCCCCTAAGGTTGGTCTCACCGACGCGGGGTGGAGCAGTTCGGTAGCTCGCCGGGCTCATAACCCGGAGGTCGCAGGTTCGAATCCTGTCCCCGCTACCACTCCAGAGGAGCCCGGTCCTTCCCAGGACCGGGCTCCTCTGTTCTTGTCTGTTCGGCCGTCCGACTGAAGAGAGGCAGTGACCTTGAGGGGGCGTACGTTATGACGTACGCTTGCTGCGTGTCTACGATTCCAGTGACGACCGCTCGTTCTCAGCTGTATCGGCTCATCGATCAGGTCAACGAAGACTCCGAGCCGCTGGTCATCACCGGCCAACGCGGCAATGCCGTCTTGGTGGGGGAGGAGGACTGGAGGGCGATCCAGGAGACGCTCTACCTGGAGTCCGTCCCGGGCATGATGGACTCGATCCGGAATGCCCGACGTGAAGGCATCGAGGCGGGCTCGGAAGAACTCGACTGGTGAGCTCGTGGCGGATCGTGTTCTCACGTCAGGCACAGAAGGACGCGAAGAAACTGACCGCGGCGGGACTCAGGCCTAAAACCGAGAAGCTCCTCAACCTCATACGGGACAATCCCTTCGTCAAGCCGCCTCGTGATGCAAAGCTGGTCGGGGATCTATCGGGCTGCTACTCGCGGCGCATCACTATCCAGCATCGGCTCGTCTACGAGGTGCACACCGACGAGAGGACCATCCATGTCCTGAGAATGTGGACCCACTACGAGTGATGACGCCTCCCCGCAGGCTCGGCGTGACGTGATTCCCCGGACTGGCATGACTGCGGGCGCATGGCTGGGTAGCGCCGGTATCTCCCTCATGAACACGTTCGCGGTTGCTTGCGCGCCCGTGTGGGATCTGTGCGACACTCAAGTATGGCAAAGAAGCACCCCACCATGGACCGTTCCCTGTACGAGGCCGAGCTGCTGAGGCTGCAGGCGGAGCTGGTTGAGATGCAGGAGTGGGTCAGGGCCACCGGAGCCCGCGTCGTCGTCATCTTCGAGGGCCGCGATGCGGCCGGCAAGGGCGGGGCGATCAAACGCATCACCGAGTACCTCAACCCGCGTATCGCGCGCGTGGTCGCACTTCCCGTCCCCACCGAGCGTGAACGCACCCAGTGGTACTTCCAGCGCTACATCGCGCACCTGCCCGCCGCCGGCGAGATCTGCCTGTTCGACCGCTCCTGGTACAACCGCGGTGGCGTCGAGCACGTCATGGGCTACTGCACCCCGGAGGAGCACCGGCGCTTCCTCCAGCAGTGCCCGGTCTTCGAGAGGATGCTCGTCGACGACGGTATCCTGCTGCGCAAGTACTGGTTCTCCGTTCCCCAGAAGGAGCAGTACAAGCGCTTCAAGTCGCGGATGACCGACCCCATGCGGCGCTGGAAGCTCTCACCCACCGATCTGGAGGCTCTGCCCCGCTGGGAGGACTACTCGCGCGCCAAGGACGAGATGTTCGTCCACACGGACATTGACTCCGCGCGCTGGCACGTCGTGGAGTCGGCCGACAAGCGCAAGGCCCGCCTCAACATGATCCACCACCTGCTGGAGTCCATTCCCTACGAGCACGTGGAGCGTCCCAAGATGAAGTTCCCGAAGAAGCCCTCGTTCCCGTCGTCGGGCTACCGCCGTACGGACCGATCCCTCCAGAGCGAGGTGCCCGACTACGCCGCCACCCTCAGCGAGTCCGAGGCGCCCGAGCGTTACGTGGACCTTGAGGACCAGGGGATCAGCTAGGGCCGGCGGCTCCTGTGCCCCAGCTCCTCGAAGACCTGCCCGACCGGCTCACGGATGATGAGGTCGGCGCGGGAGTCGTACGGTGTGGGAGTCGCGTTCATGAGGACCAGGCGCTCACCGGCGTAGTAGTCGATGAGGCCTGCCGCCGGGTAGACGACCAGGCTCGTGCCGGCCACGATCAGCAGGTCCGCCTCCGAGATGGCCCGCACGGCCCCCTCCATGACGTCGCTGTCCAGCATCTCGCCGTAGAACACGATGTCCGGGCGCAGCACCGAGGCGCACGCGGGGCAGTGGGGAACTTCGCCGGAGCGGGCGCCGTCGACGTCGTCCAGGGTGAAGCGCTCGCCGCAGCCGGTGCAGATCAGGCGCGACCAGTTGCCGTGCAGCTCGAGGACCCGCTCGGAGCCGGCCCGCTGGTGGAGGCCGTCAATGTTCTGCGTGACCACGGCCGACAGCCTCCCGGCCCGCTCGAGGTCGGCCACAAACCTGTGCGCTGCGTTGGGGGCCACGCCCTCGCGGGCGTTCTCCTGAGCGAACCACTCCCAGTAGGCCTGCGGGTGCACGGTGAAGAAGTCGATGGACAGCACCTGCTCCAGGGGAATCTCCCGGTCTTGGTGGTAGAAGCCCTTGGCGCCCCGGAAGTCGGGGATCCCCGACTCGGTCGAGACCCCGGCGCCGCCGAAGAAGACGATGCGGTTGGACTCTTCGATCCACTGGGCGAGCAGGCCCCACTGGCTGTCCTGGCGATCCATGCACTCCACCCTAACGCCGGGGACCAATCCTGCACGCGCAGAGCCGGTCGCGGCGCCATACGAGACATGTGCTCAGGACACAGGCAAGAGCGGACAGCGTCCCGGTGACATAACGCTCGAACTCGCTGGTGGTGATGAAGAGGTTGAAGGCCGAGGCGACGAACAGCCACAGAGTCGAGGCATACACAACCCCTCGCGCGGTGCGATCACGCAGGGGCCGGCGTATCAGACCGCCGTACCTGAGGTACGCCAGACCGCAGCTGAACCAGGCCAGAAAGAATGCCAGGTTGACCGGCCTGAGTAGGACAGGGGAGACGGTATAGGCGCCGCCCAGGACGAACCGGCCCAAAGGAAGTCCCAGGGCCAGAAGTAGCTGCAGCACGCCATTGATGAAGAACAAGGCGGCACACATCACCGCGAGCACAGGTGACTTCATGAGAGCGACTGTATCGGCCTGCATGTCGGCAACGTGAAGAATCGAAGGACGAACAACTTTGCGCCGGGTTGGGCCTCAGTGGATCGGTCGGTAGCCAGTGCGATCGGCCTCGATCCGCGCTGTGATGAGCTCAGGAGTCAGGTCGTCGTACATCGCGCCTGTCGCCATATGAGCGAATTGCTCCGTCAGGTTCATGCGGACCGGTCCTCCTGCCTGCCGTTCCGGTTCATCGACTCTCAGCCTCCTCGCAGGACGCTGAGTGATCAGGCAAGGGCCCAGATCAGCAGCGGAACGCCGTGGAATGCGGTCCGCCAGACCTGGGCCCTGTGCGTGCTCGTCGTGGGGAGAGGCTCAGATACCGAAGCCGACCCGGCGGGGCTCAGCCTCGCCGAGCTCGATGTACGCCAGGGAGCCGGCCGGCACGAAGACCTTGCGGCCCTTGTCGTCGCTGAGGATGACGGCCTTGGTCTCGGCGTCGGCCACGGCGGCCAGCACCTTCTCCTGAGAGTCGGAGGTCTCCAGGGAGAGCTCGCGGCTGGCGTGCTTGATTCCGATCGTGACCTGCATGGGGCTCCTTCGCATCGTCTGTGTGCCGTATTGAGCGGCACAGCGCCCATCGGGGAGAGGGGCATGAACCTGGCTCGATCCTAGGGGGCTGCGGCCGTGCCGGCCCATCGCGCGCACCAGGAGCCGCGCCGTTTCGCGCCACGCGGAACATGCGCCGCCGGTGCTTCCGGGTGGAGGGCTCGTGACCGATGACGATCCGTTAACGGTGCACGATCCTGTCGGTGGCCCGTGGTGAGATGGTCCCATGCCCCAGGACCCCGTCCGTCTCCTCCCGCCCGCCGAGGCGGCCGAGCTGCCCGCCGCCGACGCCGATGGGCAGCGGGTCCTGGACCGCGTGGCTGAGGGCTCCAACGTCGTCGTCCTGGGGGCTCCTGGGACCGGTAAGACGTCTCTGGCCCTGAGGCTGCTGGCCGAGGCGGTCGCCGGTGGACGCGACGCCGTTCTACTGGCCCCCACCCGGGCGCGGGCCGACTGGCTGCGCGGCCGGGCCGCTCACCTGCTGCGTGAGGGCCATGGCGACGGCGTCGTCCGAGTGCGTACCCCCGCAGCCCTCGCCCTGACGATCCTGACCACCTCTTTGACCATGCGGCCCGACCCGCTGCCGCCTCCGGTGCTTCTGGCCGGTGCGGAGGAGGACTCCGTCCTGGCCTCCATGGTCAGCACCGTCACCTGGCCGGGGCTCCCCGCCGAGGCCACCGGGTCTCGGGCGTTCCGCTCCGAGCTGCGCAACCTCCTGGCCCGCGCCGGAGAGCTCGGCGTCAGCGCCGACGACCTGGCCGACCTGGGACGCCGGCTCAATGTGCCTATCTGGGGGCCCGCGTCCCAGCTCCTGCGCACCTGGGACGCACAGGGGCGGGCCAGCGCCGAGCGCCGGGCCCAGACCCGCAAGATGGACACGGCTCGCCTCCAGGACCGAGCCGTGGAGGCCCTGAGCTCCTGGGGCGCCGACGCCGTCACCGCCCCCCGCCCCGTCCCGGACCTCGTCCTCGTGGACGACTACCAGGACTGCACGGCTGCCACCGCCAGGCTCCTGACGGCCCTGGCGACCCCGGACCCCGACGGGCACCGGGCACAGGTCGTGGTGCTGGGGGACCCCGACGTCGCCGTGGAGACCTTCCGCGGGGGCACCCCCAGCCTGCTCGTCGCCGCCGAGGACCACTCGGGGCTCGCAGCCACCCGCCTGCGCCTGACCACCTGCTACCGAGGCAACCCGGCCATCGCAGCGGTGATCCGCGACCAGAGCGCCCGGGTCCCGGTGACCGGCACAACCGCCCACCGGCAGACGACCCCGGCGCCCCAGTCCTCAGCACGGTCCTCGGCAGGGCCTTCCTCCGGGGCGAGCGACGCTGAGCGCCCGCAGGTGGCGGCCGGCGTCGAAGTCATCCTGGCCTCCTCCGCCTGGCAGGAACACGCCCACGTCGCCCGGGCGCTCAGGCTCGAGCACGTCCACCACGGCACCGCCTGGTCACAAATGGCGGTCATCGTTCGCAGCGCCGCCGACGCCGAGACCCTCGCCAGGGACCTGCGCAGACGAGGTGTGCCCCTGGCCTCACGCACGCCCGCGGTCCTGCTACGCGCAGAACCGGCCGCAGCCGCGCTCCTGGACATCGTGCGCGCCGCCATCCGCGACCAGCTGGGCGGGCACGGTGAACCGCCCCAGCGCGACGCCGCCATCAACCTCCTCACCAGCCCCCTGGTGGGGCTGACCACCATGGACCTGCGCCGACTGCGCCGCAGGCTGCGCCAGAACCCGCTCGCAGCAACCCCGCACGCCAGTGCGGCCGAGCCCAGTGAGCCCAGTACCTCCACCGGTCCCGCCCCCGTTCCCGCTGCAGGGACCGGGCCCCGAACCGGCGGCGACGCCGCCCTCCTGGCCCTGCTGGCCGACCCCGAGCAGGCCTCCGGCTTCGCCCGGTCCCTGGACGGGCAGCCGCTGAGTGCCCAGGCGGAGCGGCTCCTCACCGCAGCCAGGATCCTTGAGGCCTTGCGCTCCGCCATCGAGCAGACCCCGGACGAGGCCCCGCACGATGTCGAGGCCCTGCTGTGGGCCGCCTGGAACGCCTCCGAGCGGGCCGAGGCCTGGCGCACCACCGCCCTGCTGCCCTCGGCAAGCTCGGTGCGAACGCTCCTGTCCGAGGCCGCCGAGCACGACCTCGACGTCGTGACGACCTTGTTCAAACGCGCCGAGGTCTGGGCTGAGCGCCACCCGGGCCAGGACGCTTCCAGCTTCCTGGCCGAGCTCGACGCCGAGGTCCTGCCCTCGGACTCCGTCGCCCCTCAGGGGCGGCGCCCGGAGGGTGTGGCCGTCATGACCCCGGCCGGTTGCGCGGGCCAGGAGTGGGAGCTTGTTGTGGTCGTCGGACTGGAGCGGGACCGCTGGCCGGACCTGCGCCTGAGGGACTCCCTGACCCGCGCCGGCCTGCTCGTCGACGCCGTCACCGGCCGCCTGACCACAGACACCGCTGCACCGGGGGAGGGAAGCGGCGGCAGCGGCACCGTGGCCGCCGCCCGGGTGCAGGTGCGCGCCGATGAGCGCCGCATGCTCATCATGGCCCTGTCCCGCGCCTCCAGGCGCCTCCTGCTGACCGCCACCGCCGACGCCGAGCACGCCCCCTCACCCTTCCTGACCGAGATCGCCCGCACCGCCGGGATCGCCCTGACCGACGCCGATGGCACCCCTCTCCTGACCCCCGACACCGGTGACCTCACCCTGCGCGGCCTGGTGGGGGAGCTGCGCCACGCCGCTATCTGCGGGAACCTTGAGACGGCCACCGACGCCGAGCGCCGCCGCGGCCGGGCCGCCGTCGACCTGTTGGCCGACCTCGCCCGCCAAGGCGTACCCGGCGCCGACCCCGCCACCTGGATCGGCGCGACCGGCCCCACCTCCAGCGCCCCCCTCATCGCCGCCGGCGAGCGGATACGGGTCAGCCCCTCCGACGTGGAGGGCCTGGCCGCCTGCCCCCTCAAGTGGTTCCTGACCCGCAGCGGCGGATCGGCCCCCGCCAGCGACGCCCAGGCCCTGGGCAGCCTTGTCCACGCCGTCGCCGAACGGGCGGAGAAGGAGCACCTGCGCGGTCCGGCCCTGCGCGAGGCCTTCGAGGAGCGCCTGACCGACCTCGGCTACCCCGCCACCTGGCAGGGAGGCCTGGCCGCAGACCGCGCCCGCGCCATGATCGAGCGCCTCGATGCCTACCTGGCTGACTGTGACGCGCTGGGCATTCGCGCCGACGTCGAGCAGCCCGTGCGCGCCGACGTCGACATCCCCCTGAGTGTCCTCAGCCCAGCGGTCCGCCAGCGGGCCGGTCTGCGGATACCGACGAAAGGCGGCAACGCCGTCCCGGTCGCGATCTCCGGGCGCATCGACCGCCTCGAGCACATCGGCGGCCTTTTGGGAGGCGAGTCGGAGGAATCCGCCGGACCCGACCGGAACGGCACGGTGCGCGTCATCGACCTCAAGACCGGGCAGCGCGTCCCCAAGGACGTCCAGCGCCATCCCCAGCTGGCCACCTACCGGCTGGCCCTGAGCTCGCAGGGCCTCGACGTCGTCGGCGGAGCCCTCGTGCTCCTGGGCAAGGAGCCCTCCAAACGCTCCGGGGACGGCTACGTCCTGGCTCCGCCGGGTGCCGCACTCGACCCCAGCCCCGCCGCCCCGGAACCAACGCAGGAGCCCGCGTGCGAGCCCGCTGAGGAACCGGGTGACGCGGAAGCGAACGGTGCTGCCGACAGCAGCGAGGAGTACTGGGCCGAGGAGCTTGTGGCCACCGCGGCCGTGGCCGGAGTGGGCCCGCAGATCGAGGCCCGCACCGGTGAGCACTGCCGTACCTGCCGGGTCAAGGACTCCTGCCCCGTGCAGGTCGAGGGAAGGAGAGTCGTCTCATGACCCCCACCGGTCCACGCCGGCTCACCCCCCAGGCCCTGGCAGAGGCGCTCGGCATCCACACCCCCACCCAGGAGCAGGCGCTCGTCATCGCCCACCGGCTGAGCCCCCTGCTGGTGGTCGCCGGAGCCGGCTCGGGCAAGACCGCCACCATGGCCCAGCGAGTCGTCTATCTGGTCGCCACCGGGCAGGTCCGCCCCGACCAGATCCTCGGACTGACCTTTACCCGCAAGGCCACCGCCGAGCTCGACCAGCGCGTCGCCTCCCGCCTGGCCGGCCTCAGTGCGGCCGGCCTGCTCCCGGTCGCCGCACCGGGGCGCGACAGCGGAGCGGAGGGCACCTCTGACGCCACCGACTTTGGCGAGCCGATGATCGCCACCTACAACTCCTTCGCCGGCGCCCTGGTGCGAGACCACGGACTGCGCATCGGCGTGGACCCCGACTCCACCCTCATCACTCAGGCCCGCTCCTGGCAGATCGTCACCTCCCTGCTTGAGGCTCGCACGCTCCCGCTGCCCAACGAGAGTCTCAGCCACAACGCGAGTGCCACCCTGGTCCTGGCCGACTCCCTGAGCCAGAACCTGCTGACCATCGAGGAGGCCGCCAAGGACTTGGCCGATCTGTCCGAGCAGTTCACCGCCCTGGCCGCCATCAAGGGCTGCAAGACCCTGGTCGGCAAGGCCCCCGCCGTCATGGCCGAGTGGGAGGCCCTGCTCGACGTCGTCGCCGAGCTGCATGCGCACAAACGTCACCACGGCCTGCTCGACTTCGGTGACCAGATCGCCCTGGCCTGTGCCATCGCCGAGTCCGTCCCCGAGGCCGCCGCCCAGGTGCGGGCCCAGTACCCCGCGGTCCTGCTCGATGAGTTCCAGGACACCTCGGTGGCCCAGGTCCGGCTCCTGTCCGCCCTCTTCGCCGACTCCGGGGTGACCGCCGTCGGTGACCCCCACCAGGCCATCTACGGGTGGCGAGGAGCCAGCGCCGCCGCCCTGGACACCTTCCACCAGCGCTTCAACCCCGCTGGCACCGCCCTCCTGGAGTCCGGGACCTCACCGGTCGAGGCCACCCCCGTCCTGGAGCTGTCGACCTCCTGGCGCAACGACTCCACCATCCTGGAGGTCGCCAACGTCGTCTCCGCACCCCTGCGCTCTGGCGTCGTCGAGGACGGGGACCCTGTCGGCGAGCACCTCACCGTCGCCCCCTTGCGGGCCCGCCCCGCGGCCTTCGGCCTGGAGCCCGGCGCGGTGTACGGGGCCTTCCTCCAGGACCCCGCCGAGGAGGCCCGCACGGTGGTCGCCTTCCTTGCCGAGCGCTGGTCGCCCAGTGCCGAGATGGCCGTCCTGTGCCGCACCCGGGCGCAGATGGATCCCATCGCCGCCGAGCTGGAGGAGGCCGGCCTGCCCTACACGATCATCGGCCTGGGCGGGATGCTCTACGTCCCCGAGGTCGCCGACGTCCGAGCCCTGCTGACCGCGGCCTCGGACCCGGAGCGCGGGGACCGGGTGGTGAGGCTCCTGACCGGTTTCGGCATCGGTGCCCGCGACCTGCGGGCCCTGGCGTCGCTGGCCCGCGAGCTCACCCGCACCGCGACCGAAAGCGGCAAGGACGCACCAGGACCTCACGGCGACCATGCCGAGGCCGACTCCCCACTGCTCAGCGAGGCCCTGGACACCCTGCTGCGATGGCATGAGGACGGCGCGCAGGAAGAGCAGGAAGAGTCCGCCGTGGTCCGGGACCTGACCGAGGCCGGGCGGGCCGTTGCCTTGCGCACCGCCCGGGCGATCCGACGCATCCGGGAGGCCGTCTCCCTGCCCCTGCCCGACCTCGTGGCCCTGGCCGAGCAGGTCCTCGACCTCGACATCGAGATCGCCGCCCGGGTCGGCCACCCCATGGGGCACCGCGCCCTCGACTCCTTCCACGAGACGGCCCGGGCCTTCGCCGCCGACACCGACGCCCCCACCCTCACCGGCTTCCTGGAATGGCTCGACGCCGCCGAGGAGCACGAGGACGCCATGAGCGCCCCCGAGGTCGAGCCCTCGCCCGGGGCGGTCCAGCTCCTCACCGTCCACGCCGCCAAGGGGCTGGAGTGGGACGTCGTCGCCGTCCCCGGCATGGACGAGCAGGTCTTCCCCTCCTACACCAGCGCCGTCAAGGACGATCTTCGCGTCGCGGAGACCGGCTGGATGGGCTCCACCTCCACCTTCCCCTTCCCGCTGCGGGCCGACGCCGGCGACCTGCCCCCCTTCACCGTGGGGGACCTCGACCCGGCTGCCACCGACAAGCCCCTCCTGACCGAGACGATGAGCGCCTACAAGGAGGCCCTCGGACGCCAGAGCCTGCGCGAGGAGCGCCGCCTGGCCTACGTGGCCTTCACCCGGGCCCGCCACGAGCTCCTCCTGACCGGCTCCCACCTGTCCAAGACCGCCTCCAAGCCCCGCTGCCCCTCACGCTTCCTCACCGAGCTCCAGCGGCGCGACCTCCTGTCTTCCTACGCGGAGGGCTGGGTCGACTTCGATGAGTCCCGCCCCAACCCACTGACCGCCCTGACCCAGGTGGGCACCTGGCCCCCCGACGCCGACGCAGCGGAGACCCTGGACAGCCAGGCCCTGGAGGCCGGGGGAGAGGACGCCCCAGTCGCCGACCGGCTCGCCGCTGTGCGCCGGGCCCGGCGCGCGGCCGCCGCCCAGGTCACCGCCGCCATGGGCGGCGCCGCCCCCGCCCAGGAGGCGTACGCTCAGGCCCAGCCCGACGACGAGACGGTGCGGCGGTGGCGACTCGAGGTGGGACTCCTCCTGGCCGAGCGCACCCGGGCCCTGTCCAACGGCCCCGCCGTCCGCCTGCCCGAGCACCTGGCCGCCACTCGCCTGGACGACCTGCGCGCCGACCGCCGGCAGTTCGCACTCGACCTGCGTCGCCCACTCCCACCCGAGCCCCGCGCCGCCGGCCGGCTCGGAACCGTCTTCCACGAGGCCGTCGCCCAGCGCCTGAGCGCACGTGGCACCCTGTTCGGCCTGGGGCAGGCGGGCGTGCCCGACAGCCTCGGACCCCAGGACCGGGACCGCATCGAGCGCTGGCTGGGCACTGCCGAGAACCTGCCGCTCCTGGAGGACTACGTCCTGGCCGAGACCGAGACGGACCGGGAGATCACCATCGGCGCCACCACCCTGCGCTGCCGCATGGACGCCGTCTTCCAGCGCTTGGACGGTTCCGGGTGGCTCATCGTCGACTGGAAGACCGGGCGCCGACAGGTGCCAGTGGACCAGCTCAGCGTCTATGTCCACGCCTGGGCTGCCTCCCAAGGCGTGCCCACCGGGTCGGTACGGGCCGCCTACGTCTACGTCGACTACCCCGGAGGACGCGTCGATGAGCTCACTGCCGAGGGCCTGCTCAGCATCGAGCACATTCAGGCGGCCCTGACGGTGGGGTAGGGGCCGCAGTGAGACAAGGGCCGCAGAGCAGCGCGCCTGTCAGCTCTCCTCGTCGTCGACGCGCACCATCGCCACCGGATTGGTGATGGCGTCAGGCTCAGCCGGCTCGCGAACCCCGGGCACCGGTGCCAGCCGGGGCGTGGCCGGCTCCACCAGCGGGGCGTCACCCACCTGGGCGGCCAGATCCTCCAGCATCGCCACCGCGTCATTGATGACCGGCTTGTCCCCGGTCCTCACCCCGTGCAGCAGCCAGCGCGCCAGGCTCAGCTCACTGACCAGCTCGGCGCGCTCACGCAGGTGGCGGTCAACGCCCTCGGAGCGGGCGATGTCGTAGGCGTCCTCAATGGAGTCCAGGCAGTCCACCGGCGCCGAGGAGTACACCCAGGCCAGGTCCTCGGCCGGGTCACCCACATGCGCCTGGGACCAGCCCCGCACGGCCACCACCGTGCCACCGGCCACCAGGACGTTCTCCTCGGCGAGGTCGCCGTGGACCACGGTGGGGCGGAAGCGCCACAGGGCGGTGTCCTCCAGGGCCTGCTCCCAGCGTCCCAGCAGCGCCGGTGGGGTCCTGCCTGTCGCGGCGGTGTCGTCCAGCAGGCTCAGCCAGCGCCGACGCACCTCCTCGGCGTCGTAGACCGGCATACCGGCCTCGGAGATCACCGTCATGGACAGCTCGTGGATCTCACCGAGCGCCTTGCCCAGGCCCGCCGACATCCCCGGTCCCGGCCGGAGCGTCTCCACCGGGATCGGCTTGCCCTCCACATGGGAGCGGACCTGAATGTGCGCGTCCTTCTGACGCAGGGACCCGGCGACGCGAGGAACGTCGAAGGAGAGCCGTCCGTCGTCGACGACCCGTCCGATGCGGCGCAGCACCTCGGCCTCAGCCTCCAAGGAGGCGCCCACGGCGTCGGTGCGGGCCTCATGGACCTCCCAGTGGCGGCCCTGGGTGTCGATGACACCGATGATGTGCCGCTCCGGGGTCTCGGACTGCGGAAGCGCCAGCCGAGTCGGGTTGAGGCCGGCGACGGCGACGCTCGCCATCGCCGCCAGGGAGAGCGCGGTGTGGTGAGGGCGAGGAGTCTCGGCGGGCTGAGCCTGTGGAGCCGGCGTGCTGTTGCGGGGCGGCTCGGCCGAGGCACCCGGCAGCGGGGCCACGACCACGGGAGCACGATAGTCCTCGTCGTGCTCGTCGGATCGCTGATCGGAGGGCTCAGCCTGTTGCTGGTGGTTGTCCTCATCGCCGGCCTGAGCCTCAGCGTGCTCGACGTCGGAGGTCACCTCATCGGCGAGGCTGTCGACACCGCCGTCGACATCAGTGGTGCCGGGGGCGTCCGGGGACTGCGGAGGCTGTGACATGGTCCAACCGTAGGCGACAGGTCCTATGTCTCGCAGGACAGCCGCGCCCGTCCGCTGGCGGCAAACGTCCAGGGACGTGGGCAACGGCTTGAGGAATGTGCCAGAAGGCCGATGTTATCCACAGGTTATGTCGAGGTGGTGGCCATGTCGTGACCAGGTGCCCTAGAGTTTATCCGTGACAATGGTCACCGACCGGCTGGTGTGTCACGGCTCAGTGCAGAGCCCCGGGTCGGTCCTCACATCATCCTCAACTCCTCACCCTCATACGACTCCCACGCTGAGAGGCATCATGGACGCTGCCGATCTTCTCCTGACCGAGGTTCGCGAGCTGGTGCGCGCTCGCGGCATCGACCCTCTCAAGGACGCCTCCGACCTGGAACAGCTCGTCACCCAGGCCGAGGAGGACTATCTGCGTCGCTCCGACGCCGGACTCGTCCCGCCGCTCATCGACCCCAAGGGGGCGCGTACCCACGTACTCGACTCCATGGCGGGGCTGGGCCCGCTCCAGGGCTACCTCGATGACGAGTCCATTGAGGAGATCTGGGTCAACGCCCCCGGCCGAGTCTTCGTCGCCCGTTCCGGGCGCCCCGAACTGACCACCACGATCCTGGAGAGTGAGGACCTCGCGGTCCTGGTCGAACGGATGCTGCGGGCCTCCGGGCGCCGCCTGGACCTGTCCAGCCCCTTCGTCGACGCCCAGCTCGCCGGGGGACAGCGGCTCCACGTCGTCATCCCGCCCATCACCTCCCAGCACTGGGCCCTCAACATCCGCAAGCACCCCTCCCGCGCCTCCCGCACCGCCGACCTCGTGCGCATGGGCTCGCTGACCAGCCAGGTCGCCGCCTTCCTGGACGCCTCCGTGCAGGCCGGCCTCAATATCCTGGTGTCGGGCGCCACCCAGGCCGGCAAGACCACCATGGTCAGGGCGCTGGCCGGAGCGATCCCGGGCGCGCAGCGGGTCATCTCCTGCGAGGAGGTCTTCGAGCTCGCCCTGCGCAACCGGGACTGCGTGGCCATGCAGACCCGGCCGCCCAACCTTGAGGGAGTCGGAGAGATCAGCCTGCGGCGCCTGGTCAAGGAGGCCCTGCGCATGCGCCCCGACCGCCTCCTCATCGGAGAGGTCCGCGAGGCCGAGGCCCTGGACCTCCTCATCGCCATGAACTCGGGCCTGCCGTCCATGTGCACCATCCATGCCAACTCCGCCAGGGAGGCCATCATCAAGATCTGTACGCTTCCGCTGCTGGCGGGGGAGAACGTCTCCAGCGACTTCGTGGTCCCCACCGTCGCCAGCGCCATCGACCTGGTCGTCCACCTCGACCTGGATCGCAGCGGGCGCCGTACGGTGCGAGAGGTCGCGGCCCTGTCCGGCCGGGTGGAGAACGGCATCATCGAGCTCTCCGACGTCTTCCACCGCGACCCCACCGGCAACCTCGTCCGGGGCGCCGGAGCGCCTGACGCCGCCGAGCGCTTCAATCGGGCCGGTCATGACCTCACCGCCCTGCTCAGCTCCCGCCCCGCAGGCCCCCAGGAGGCCTACTGATGGGCGCCGTCGCCGGGCTCCTGGGCGGGGTGGGGCTGCTCCTGATCTGGATGGCCTGCACCTCCGACCCGCCTCAGTGGCGCTCGAGGCGCTCCCGTCTCCTGGCCGACATCCTGGTCCAGGCCGGCGCCGGCCGCACCAGCCCCGCGATGTTCGTCCTGGGGTCGATCGGGCTGGGGCTGCTGATCGGTCTGGTCTTCCTGGGAATGTCCCGAGCCTGGCCGGTGGCCGTGGCCTTCACCGCCATCTTCACGGCGATTCCTTTCCTTGTCATCTCCTCACGAGCGCGTAACCGCCGCACCCGGCTGCGCGAGGTGTGGCCCGAGGCCGTCGACACCCTCGTCTCCGGCGTCCGTGCGGGCATGAGCCTGCCGGAGGCGCTGACCAACCTCGGTGAGCGCGGCCCGGAGGCAGTCCGCCCCCAGTTCCGGGCCTTCGCCACCGACTACGCCGCCTCGGCCCGCTTCGACAGCTCTCTGGACCGTCTCAAGGCCCGCTTCGCCGACCCGGTCGCCGACCGGATCGTTGAGGCCCTGCGCCTGGCCCACGAGGTCGGCGGCACTGACCTGGGGACGCTGCTGCGCTCCCTGTCGCAGATGCTGCGTGAGGACATGCGCACCCGAGGTGAGCTCGAGGCTCGCCAGTCCTGGACCGTCAACGGCGCCAAGGTCGCGGTCGCCGCCCCGTGGCTGGTTCTGGCGCTGCTGTCCAGCCGGCCTCAGGCAGCAGCGGCCTACGCCACCGGCGCCGGAGCCGTCATTCTCCTGATCGGAGCCGTTGTCTCGGTCATCGCCTACCGGCTCATGCTGCGCCTGGGGCGGCTGCCCGAGGAGGAGAGGACGCTGCGATGAACCCCATGAACGCGATGCTCACAGGAGGACTCGCCGGGCTGCTGGGGGCCGTGGGCGTCCTGTGCGTCATCTCGGCCTTCCGCCGACGTCGCCCCACACTCATGGCCCGCCTGGAGCCCTACGTCCACCGCCGTCCCACGACCTCCGGCCTGCTGGCCGCGCCGGCAGGGCCGACCTCTGACGGGAGCACCGTCGTCGGCCTGCTCATGGCCTCCACCGCACGTGCTCTCAGTCTCGGCAGGCTGATGGACACCCTGGGCTCGTCGGCCGACTCGGTCCGGCGGCGCTTGACGCGATCAGGGTCGTCACTGGGGGTCGATCAGTTCCGACTCCAGCAGGTCCTGTGGTCGACGACGGCGCTCCTGCTCGTCCTGACTGCAGGCGGCCTGGCGGCCCTGGCCCGCTCCGTCAACGTGCCCGCGCTCATCCTCCTGTGCCTCATGGGCACAGTGGCCGGGGCCGCTGCCCGCGACTGGTGGCTCAGCCGGGCCGTGGCGAAGCGGCTGTCACGGATCGAGGCGCAGCTGCCCGACGTCGTCGAGCTGCTGGCCCTGGCGGTGGGTGCCGGTCAGGGCCCGGTGCCGGCCATCGAGCGCATCGTCGCGCTGGGCCGGGGCGACCTCGTCGACGAGCTGAGCAGCACTCTGACCGACATTCGCTCCGGCACGGTCCTGTCCACAGCCCTGGACCGTATGGAGCGGCGAGTCGGTTCCGTCCACGTCACCCGCCTGTGTGAGGCGATCATCGTGGCCCTTGAACGCGGCACACCGTTGGCCGAGGTCCTGCGCTCCCAGGCCGCCGACGTGCGTGAGGCGGCGCGCCAGGACCTCATGGAGGAGGGTGGAAGACGGGAGATCGCCCAAATGGTCCCCGTGGTCTTCCTCGTCCTGCCCATCACCGTCGTCTTCGCCCTCTTCCCGGGACTGTTCGTCCTCAGGCTGGGGGTGTGAAGCGCACCCACCACCCTCTCCCCCCTGCACCTGCCGAGCCCAATCAGCCTCCGTCCTTTTGCCCAGAATCCCGACCGACAGCAAGGAGCAGTCATGAAGCGCCTCCTCCCTCCCACATCCCACCGCCCTGACCCCGGTTCCCGGTCGTGGCGTGCCACCGGTGCGACCCGGATCGATCTGCGCGATGAGCGCGGCGACGTCCCCGGCTGGGTCCTGGTGACCCTCATGACTGCGGGGCTCGTCGTGGCTCTGTGGACGGTGGCCGGCAGCACGCTGACCGAGGTCTTCCTCAACGCCATCGCGAAGGTGACCAGTGCGATCTGAACGAGTGCCCCTCCTCGGGGTGCTCCAACGGGCTGGTCGCGCCCTGCCCCGGCCGGCTCGCCCCTGCCCGCGCGATCACAACGAGTCGGGCTCGGCCGTCGTCGACTTCGTCATGGTCGGTGCGCTTGTCATCGTCGTGTTCGTGGCGCTCCTCCAGGTGGCCCTGGGGGTCTACGCCCGGAACGTCCTCACCGACGCCGCGGGCGATGGTGCTCGTCGAGCCGCACTGGTCGGAGGCACGGAGGCCGAGGCGCGCCAGCGGGTGCAGGTCCTCACCGACGCCGCCCTCAGGCGTGGCTACGTAGACACCGTCACCGTCTCGCGGGTCCCCTCCGGCGACCTGAGGATCGTTGAGGTGACGGTGACAGCGCCCTTCCCGGTCCTGGGGCTGTTCGGCCCCGGTGGGACACTGCGGGTCACCGGGCACGCCATCGATGAGTCCTCCCTGATCCAGCAGAGGTGAGCTCGGGTGGTAGGCATGGTCGGCTCCAGGCGTTGCGGTCGCCGAGCCGCGTTGCGGTCGCCGAGGGCGGTCCCGGCCCGCGCCCTCATCACTGGGTGGGCCGTCAGCCGGCTCCGAGAGGTACTCAGGGAAGGTCGCCGAACCGTCCGACGGCTCATGAGCCAGGAGGAGGGCAATGCGATCGTCGAGTTCATCGGGTGGAGCGCCGTCCTGGTGGTGCCCGTGCTCTACCTGGTGGTGACGCTCGCCCAGCTCCAGGCTACGACCTTCGCCGTCGCCTCGGCGGCCGACGCCGCCAGCCGGGTGCTGGAGGTCGATGACTCGCCCTACGCGATGGATAACGCGCAGCTGGCCATGCAGCTGTCCCTGTCCGATCAGGGCGTCGACGCCGACCCGTCGGGCTCCCTGTCGGTCACCTGTGCTCACGGCTGCGCCCGGGGACAGGCGGCGATGGTCGAAGTCTCAGTCGGTGTGGATCTGCCGGGCTTCGCCTCGCTGGGGATCGGTCGGGACGTCGTCGTGGTGGCCACTGAGCGCTCCATCACCCTGCCGGGCAAGGAGGAGCCGTGAACCGGAATTCCGCTCCCAGGGCCGCCCAAGATCGGGCCCGTGCCCTGCTGCGTCGGCTGCACCGCGAGGAGGACGGGCAGACGCTTCTCCTGGGGGTCGGGCTCATCTGCGTCGTCCTTGCGCTGCTGTTCGTCGCGGCCTCGGCAACCGCCGTCTACCTCGACCTCAAGACCCTCACGTCGCTGGCGGACTCGGCTGCGGCCGCGGGAGCCGACAGCGTGGAGGCGCACCCTTACTACGGGGGCGGTGTCACGGATGACGCACCCGGGTCCCTCACCGACGCAGGGGTGGGGAGCAAGGCGGCCGAGGACCTGTCCGCCCAACCTGCAGCGGACAGGCTGGAGGGGGTCACAATCGTCAGCGCCCGGGCTGCTGACAACCGGACCGCCGTCGTGACACTGCGGGCGCGTTCCCGCCCGCCCTTCCTCCCGTGGGGGATCCTCCCGGCCGAGGGCTTCACCATCACCGCCACCGGCTCTGCCCGAATGACGACGACGCAGTGAGCCTGCGGACTCACTGCGTCGAGATGGATGGGTGAAAGGTTGTGTGTGGCCGGAGGCGGCCCGCCGCTCAGGCCTGCTCGACGAAGCCCGCCGAGACCACGGGGGAGGGGTGCCGGCGCAGGTGCATCCGGGACCGCAGCTCCTCAGTCTGCCGGCGCGAGAGCTGGGCGATGTAGGCCCGCTTCACCGTGAACAGGATGTTGAGCCCCACCAGCAGGTAGAAGGCGTTGGCGATGACGCTGGGCCAGGCCCCCGAGCTCGCGCAGTTGATCGTCAGCAGCACGGAGCCGGTGATGTTGAGGGCCTGATACTTGAGCGAATCGCCGGCGATCGTGCCCTTGGAGACCAGGAAGTAGGCCACGAGGAGCTCAGCGGCACCGATCCAGCCGCCGATAGAGATGAGGGAGGAGAGCACGTCGTTCACGGGGATGATTCTTCGACACCCCCGAATGAAGGTCAATCGCATCTATCTGCATGAGGGATGTAGATTTACTTCATGCAGATACTGCCCCAGAGGCTCTCGGTTCTATTGGCCGTCCACCGAGCCGGAGGAGTTGTCGCAGCGGCAGATTTCCTTCATATAACGCCGTCGGCCGTCTCCCAGCAGATTCGCCTCCTGGAGCGCGAGTGCGGTGCCCGGGTCCTGGATCGCACACCCACCGGAGCCGTGCTCACTGCGGCCGGGAAGGTTCTGGCTGACGCGGCCGAGCGCATCGAGGACGAGCTGACCACCGTGCGCCGCGAGCTGGCGGACCTGGACGACTCCATCCCCTCCGGTGTGGTGCGTGTCGGGAGCTTCGCCTCCGCTGTCCGGGCGCTCCTGCTGCCCCTCCTCAGCTCGCTGGCGACCACCAGCCCCGAGCTGGAGGTGATCGTCGAGGAGGCCGAGGAGCGCAACGCCCTGCCCCGCCTGCGTCGCGGTGAGCTCGACCTGGTCCTCATGGAGCGTGACGAGCACACGCTGCCCGCGGCGCCTCGGGGCATGGCCGATATCCCGCTGCTGGACGAGTCCTGGCTCGTCGTCGTGCCGGCTGAGCAGGCGGCCCCCTCGACCCTGGCGGACCTGGCGCGCGCCACCTGGATCGATCTGGCCCCGGGGACCGCGGGCGCCTTCGCCCTGGACCGTCTGGAGCGTCAGCTGGGGGTGCCGTTGACGACACGGCACGTCGCCTACGACTACGACGTTGTGCTGGCCATGGTCAGTCAGGGCCTGGGCTGCGCGCTGCTGCCCGAGCTGGCCGTCTACTCCGGGCTCGTCCCCGATGAGCTCAGTGTGGTGCGTCTGCCTGGGCTGGGCGTGCGCCAGCTGGTGGTGCGTCACCGATCGACCCGCACCGAGCCGGGCCCGGCGACACGCGCGGTGCTCGAGGCGCTGCTCTCCCAGGCCCAGGGCATTGAGCTGGGGTGAGTGGCAGATGAGGGGACCACAGTGGGAGTGACCGAGCCGTCGAGCGAGCCGAGTCCGCCCCGACGGTGCTCCTCGCAGGTTCTGCCGTAGACTCCCCTCCGTGGCCACTGACTTCTCCGCTGAGATCGAACGACTCCGACACACCTACGCCTCCATTGCCGCGGTGACCGACCCCGAGGCCCTGCGCGCCCGGATCGCTGAGCTCTCCGAGCAGGCCTCCGCACCCGACCTGTGGGATGACCCCGACTCCGCCCAGGTGGTCACCTCCGCGCTGTCCCACGCCCAGGCCGACCTCAAGCGGGTCGAGAGCCTGGGGGAGCGCATCGAGGACCTCGAGGCGATGGTCGAGCTTGCCGGCGAGGAGGAGGGTGAGGATGCCGCCGAGATCCTCGCCGAGGCGGAGACGGACCTGGCGGCCATCAGCAAGGATCTCTCCGACCTGGAGATCCGCACGCTGCTCAGCGGCGAGTACGACCCCCGCGACGCCGTCATCACCATCCGCTCGGGCGCCGGCGGCGTGGACGCCGCCGACTTCGCCGAGATGCTCCTGCGCATGTACACCCGCTGGGCCGAGCGGCACGACTACCCCGTCAAGGTTCTCAACACCTCCTACGCCGAGGAGGCGGGCCTGAAGTCGGTCACCTTCGAGGTCCACGCCCCCTACGCCTACGGGACCCTGAGCGTCGAGGGCGGTACGCACCGCCTGGTGCGCATCAGTCCCTTCGACAACCAGGGGCGCCGCCAGACCTCCTTCGCCGCCGTCGAGGTCATCCCGCTCATCGAGTCCACCGACCACATCGACATCCCCGAGACCGACATCCGCATCGACGTCTTCCGCTCCTCGGGCCCCGGCGGGCAGAGCGTCAACACCACCGACTCCGCCGTGCGCATCACCCACCTGCCCACGGGCCTGGTGGTCTCCATGCAGGACGAGAAGTCCCAGATCCAGAACCGTGCCGCCGCCATGCGCGTCCTCCAGTCGCGTCTGCTCCTGCTCAAGCAGCAGGAGGAGGACGCCAAGAAGAAGGAGCTCGCCGGGGACGTCAAGGCATCCTGGGGGGACCAGATGCGCTCCTACGTTCTCAACCCCTATCAGATGGTCAAGGACCTGCGGACCAACTTCGAGGTCGGCAACCCCGACTCGGTGTTCGACGGCGACATCGACGGCTTCATCGACGCCGGCATCCGCTGGCGCAAGCAGCAGGAGACGGCCGAGGACTGATCGGCTCGCTTCGTCAGAAGCCTTATCGGAGTCAGGGATCCCCCGGAGGGGTCCCTGATTTCTTTCCCACCTGCCCCTGATTCCTCCGGGGTGCGATTGAGGCCGCAAAATGGTGCGCGTACCGTGAATTTCATGAGTACATCACATGGAAAACCTCGGTCAGTGGAAGTCTCATCAACACTCTCGTCTCTCGAGTCCTCGGATCTCAGCGAGGATCGATCGGATCAAGGTCATCACCTCACTGCGGGCGGCAAGGTTGTGCGCATCGTCATCGCGTTTGCGATGATGTTCGCCTGCGCGCTCGCTCCGCCTTTACTGAAGCAGGTTCCTGTCATCCAGTCTTTTGCTCTCGCACATGAGAATCCGGCTGGTCTCGTGGAGTCCTTCGCGGTGGGGTCGTGTGTGCTGCTGATCTACGGGTCGGCGGTGGTGCTCGCTCTTGTCCTGTGCCACGTCCTGCGCCGTACGCTCGACCGGGGCCATCATGTCCGTTTGTGCCTGCGTATCGATCGTCGTGCCCTGTTATGGCTCGCTGGGATGATTCTGGCTGCGCTCGTCGTGGACCTTGTGGTGGCCGGCATGCTTCAAGTGCTCGGGTTTGCCGGTGGCGACCAGTCGGTACCTCAGGGTCCAGCGTGGCTCATGATCGTCGAGTCCTTCTCCATAGCCTTCCTTCTTCAGGGAATTCCTGAGGAGATCATATGGAGGGGGTGGCTCTACTCCTCGCTGGGCGAGACGCGTTTCGCAGCAGTTTCCAGCGTCCTCGGATTCACTGCTCTTCATATTCTCTCTCAAGGAGGTCAGCAGAATCTTCTCGAGCATCTCACGTATCTCGCTCTACCGTGCGGATTTGCGGTGACGGCGATGATTGTCCGAATCGTCTCCGGGTCTACCTGGGCGGCGATCGGCGTGCATGGAGGGTTCCACCTGGTGAACTACTGCGTGGCAGAACCCCTGCATCTGCGCATTGGGTCGATCACCTGGGTACTTCAGGGGTTGACCTGGGTCGCGGTCGGCCTTCTCATTCTCGCCTTTCACCGCCGTCGTCAGCGTCTGGCGGCGTTGACAGGCCGGGCATGTTGACGCCTTCCCTCTTCAGGAGCCATTCCTTGCGGTCAACCCCACCCGCGTAACCGCGCAGGCTCCCGTCGGAGGCGAGCACGCGGTGGCACGGCACGATGAGAACGATCGGATTGCGCCCGACCGCGCCACCCACGGCCTGGGCGGACATGTGCGTCCGGCCAGTACGCCGGGCAACTTCGGCAGCGATGTGGGCATAGGTGCTGGTGGCGCCGAAGGGGATGGAGAGCATGATGGAGGAGACCATCTTCTTGAAGTCGGAGCCCTCAACGCTGATCGGCGGGGTGAAGCCCGGGTCAGTGCCCCCGAAGTAGCTATCGAGCCACTGGGTCGTCTGCGTGAAGACAGGCAGGAGGGGCTGGGCTAGCGCGTCTTCGCTGATCGTCGAGCGGTCGTACTTCTGCCCGTCGAACCACAGGCCTGTGAGGTGCTCGCCGTCGCTGGCCATGGTCATGGCGCCTAAAGGCGATTCGTAGTGACTGACGTAGTGCATGAGCCCTTCCCTTCGTTCCTCCGCCTGCTCATGGTGTCATAGCGCGGGCGCTGTTCTGCCTCGCATCGGCTCGCTGCGGATTCGCGTGCACCGTCTCACCTCCGCCGTCGTCGCCATTGCTCCGGGGCTCCCTTAGGCTTGGCCACGGTGCGCACGGGCGGTCCGATCGATCGCCGTCGTCGCGCAGAACCTCCGCTCACACCCTGACGAAAGGCGCAGACGAGCAGTGGCTGAGTACATCTACCAGATGATTAAGGCGCGCAAGGCCCACGGTGACAAGGTCATCCTCGATGACGTCACCATGGCCTTCCTCCCCGGAGCCAAGATCGGCATGGTCGGCCCCAACGGCGCCGGCAAGTCCTCCATCCTCAAGATCATGGCCGGCATCGACCAGCCCTCCAACGGCGAGGCCCGCCTGACCCCCGGCTACAGCGTCGGCATCCTCCTGCAGGAGCCCCCGCTCAACGAGGACAAGACGGTGCTCGGCAACGTCGAGGAGGGCGTTGCCGAGATCAAGTCCAAGCTGGACCGCTACAACGAGATCAGCGCCGCCATGGCGGACCCGGACGCCGACTTCGACGCCCTCATGGCGGAGATGGGCACCCTCCAGGACGCCCTGGACGCCGCCAACGCCTGGGACCTCGACTCCCAGCTCGAGCAGGCCATGGATGCCCTGCGCTGCCCCCCGCCGGACGCCGAGGTCAAGCACCTCTCCGGTGGTGAGCGCCGCCGCGTCGCCCTGTGCAAGCTGCTCCTCGAGGCCCCCGACCTCCTCCTCCTGGACGAGCCCACCAACCACCTCGACGCCGAGTCCGTGCTCTGGCTCGAGCAGCACCTGGCCAGCTACCAGGGCGCTGTCATCGCCGTCACCCACGACCGCTACTTCCTCGACCACGTCGCCGAGTGGATCGCCGAGGTCGACCGCGGCCACCTCTATCCCTACGAGGGCAACTACTCCACCTACCTGGAGACCAAGGAGAAGCGCCTCGAGGTCCAGGGCAAGAAGGATGCCAAGCTCGCCAAGCGCCTCAAGGAGGAGCTCGAGTGGGTGCGTTCCTCGGCCAAGGGACGCCAGGCCAAGTCCAAGGCCCGTCTGGCCCGCTACGAGGAGATGGCCGCCGAGGCCGAGCGCACCCGCAAGCTCGACTTCGAGGAGATCCAGATCCCGCCGGGGCCCCGCCTGGGCAACCAGGTCCTGGAGGCCACCAACCTCAAGAAGGGCTTCGACGGGCGCACCCTCATCGACGGGCTCTCCTTCACCCTGCCGCGCAACGGCATCGTCGGGGTCGTCGGCCCCAACGGCGTCGGAAAGTCCACCCTGTTCAAGACCATCGTGGGCCTGGAGCCGCTCGACGGCGGAGACCTCAAGATCGGTCAGACCGTCAAGCTCTCCTACGTCGACCAGTCACGAGCCGGCATCGACCCCAAGAAGACCCTCTGGGAGGTCGTCTCTGACGGGCTGGACTACATCCAGGTCGGCAACGTGGAGATGCCTTCGCGCGCTTACGTCGCCTCCTTCGGCTTCAAGGGGGCCGACCAGCAGAAGCCGGCCGGCGTCCTCTCCGGCGGAGAGCGCAACCGCCTCAACTTGGCCCTGACCCTCAAGCAGGGCGGCAACCTCATCCTCCTGGACGAGCCCACCAACGACCTCGACGTCGAGACCCTGGGCTCCCTGGAGAACGCCCTGCTGGAGTTCCCCGGTTGCGCCGTGGTCATCACCCACGACCGCTGGTTCCTTGACCGCGTGGCCACCCACATCCTGGCCTGGGAGGGGACTGACGAGAACCCCGCTAGCTGGTACTGGTTCGAGGGGAACTTCGCCTCCTACGAGGAGAACAAGGTCGAGCGCCTCGGCCCCGAGGCGGCCCGCCCTCACCGGGTCACCTACCGGAAGCTGACTCGAGACTGAGCGGCGCCCGCCCGGTCGACCGCATAAGAAGGAGAAGCGCCATTCCCTCAGCCAGGCTGCTGAGGGAATGGCGTTTCTCGTCCTGCTTCAGAAGGCGACTTCATGCATCTTGTCGGTTGGTGCCGATTGCACTTAAGGTGCAGTGGGAGGTGCGATGATGAGTAGGAATATCCCAGGACTCATCCCCGAAGGCGGTGTCATCGGGAAGCTTCCGTTCGACGGGCAGTGGCTGACCGAGCGCAGCCCCACACGCCGCGTTCCCAGCCATGGGACTCACCTCTTCGCCACCACGTACGCGCTCGACTTCGTCGCCGTCGACGACGATGGTCTCACGGCTCCACCACGCAGCGTGCGTGCGCTCTTCACCCCCGAACCGCCAGAGCTCTTCCACGCCTTCGGTCGTCCCTTGCACTCGCCCATTGCGGGAACCGTGGTCTCCGTTCACGACGGCGAGCCCGACCACGTGGCGCGCCGTTCCGTCCTGACTCGCATCCCGTACGGATTGAGTCAGCCCCAACGAATTCGGCAGGGACTTCCCGCCATCCCTGGAAACCACATCATCATCCAGGTTGCCGAGGGGCCTCATTGCGTGGGACTCGTGCACCTTCAGCGAGGCTCCGTCCAGGTGTCGCCCGGCGACCGGGTGAGCGCAGGCGATCAGATCGGTCGATGCGGCAACTCCGGGAACTCCACGCAGCCCCACCTTCACATCCAAGCGATGGACAGTCCAGATCTCCGTACCGCGAAGGGGGTTCCGCTCCGTTTTGAGGAGTTCCGGCAACGCAGCCCGCAGCAGGCTGCTCCCTGGGCACTTCGGCGACAGTCATGCCCCGAGCAGGGGGCAGTCGTCGCTCAACCTTGATATGACGTCATGGAATGAGCCTCAGATCCGGCGTGCTGATCGGTCGCGGGGCGCTGCGACCAGATCGTGGCGAGAATTGGGGGATGGGCCTGCGGCGCAGTGCGCAGCTCCTGAATGGGGACGTACTTCTCCGGCGAGGACTGCGTTCTCCTGCAAACCTCTGAGATCCGGCCGCAGTCGTATGGGGGAGAAGTACGTCCTGGATGGAGAACGCAGTCCTCGATCCGTGTCCTCAATGTCGGGCGTCAGCCGGGGATGGCGCTGCCGTCGTCGCCCTCTCCCATGCGGATCCGCCAACGCCCTGACGCGCCGTCGGACTGGGAACCGGTGGGCATGCGGACCATGCCCTCCTGGGCGATGGTCGACACCAGCCGGCCGGATGAGTCGAAGACCTGTGCGCGCGCCATGCCGCGGCCGCCCTGTGAGGAGGGGGAGTCCTGCACGTAGAGGAGCCAGTCGCCCATGTCGACGTCGCGGTGGAACCACTGGGCGTGGTCGAGGGTTGCCAGGCTCATGCCCTCACTGCGCCAGGACAGTCCCTGGCTTCGCAGCACCGGCTCCAGCATCACCTGGTCGCACACGTAGGCCAGCAGTGCCCGGTGCACGGTCTGGGAGGTCTGCTCCGGGATGCGGCTGCGCGAGCGCATCCACAGGTGCTGGCGACCGGCACGCTCCTTGGCGGGGCGCAGGTAGAGGTTGCCCTCCACGTGCCGGAGGTCGAAGGCCGCCGTGCGCCCCAGGAAACGCGCCACCGGATGGTCGATGGTGCGGAAGATCTCCAGTGCGCTCGTCAAGTCCTCGGGGCGCGGAACTATGGGGGCTTGCACGTGGAGGTCGGCACCCTCCTGCTCCTCCTGGAAGGAGGTGAGCATCGTCAGGATCGGCGTGCCCTCCTGGGAGGCGGCGGGGCGCCGTTGGGAGAAGGACCGTCCGTCGTGCAGGCGCTCGACGGCGAAGGTGATTGGCGTATCGGGCTGACCGCCCCGCATGAAGAAGGCGTGAACCGAGTGCGGCAGACGCTCGCCGTCGCCGTCATCCTCAATAGTGGCGGCCGCGGCAAGCATGCCCTGGGCCACCACCTGTCCTCCGTAGACCCGGCCCGAGAGCTGGGGCAGGGAGCCTCCGGAGAAGACATCCTCCCCGTCACCCGCCGCCAGGCTGAGGATTCGGGTCACCGACCCGAGGGGCTCCTCCGTGGCGGCGGGGACGGGGTATGGGGTTGTCACAGACCGAGCTCCTCCAGGATCGGCAGCTTGGCGCGCACTGCCGAGCGCGCGTCCTCAGCCGTCGCCGCGTCCAGAGCGATCCTCGCCAGCTCCTGGCACTCGGTGAGCGTGACGGACTTCAGGACGGCGTCAACATCAGGCAGGGCGCGCGCCGTCATCGACAGGGATGCGACCCCCAGACCCACGAGCACGGCGGCCAGCGCCGGGTCCGCGGCGGCCTCACCGCACACGCCCACCGGACGTCCCTTGGGTGAGGCACCCTCGCAGGCGGTGCCGATCAGACGCAGAACGGCCGGCTGCCAGGCCGTGGACAAATCCGCCAGCGAGGACAGCAGACGGTCGGCCGCCATGACATACTGGGTGAGGTCGTTGGTGCCCACCGAGGCGAAGTCGGCGTGCTCGAAGAGCTTGTCGGCCATGAGCGCGGCCGAGGGCACCTCGATCATCATCCCGGCCGTCTTCAGGCCGTAGGAGCGGGCCTTCTGCGTGAAGGCCTCGGCCTCCTCGGCCGTGGAGATCATCGGGGCCATGACCCACACCTTCGCCTCGGTGGCGGCCTCGGCCTTGGCCAGGGCCTCGAGCTGGTGGTCCAGGACCTCGGGGTCGCGGCGCGTCGTGCGGTAGGCGCGCACACCGAGCGCCGGGTTGGCCTCGGTGGCGTCGGTCAGGAAGGGCAGCGGCTTGTCCGCTCCGGCGTCGAGGGTGCGCACCACGACCTTCTTGCCGGGGAAGGCCTCGAGGACACCCTGGTAGGCCTCCACCTGAGCCTCCACCGTGGGCTCCTCGGGCTGGTCCAGGAAGCAGAACTCGGTGCGGAACAGGCCGATGCCCATGGCTCCGGCCTCGGCGGCGCTACGGGCGCCGGCCGCGTCACCGACATTGGCCAGCAGCTGGACCTCGTGGCCGTCCTTCGTGGCTCCGTCACCGTTGAAGACACGCACGCGCGAGGCGAGCTCCCGCGCCCGGCGCAGGGCGTCCTCGGAGGGGTTGAGGGTGATGCTTCCCTTGGTGCCGTCGACCAGGACGATGTCGCCCTCGGCCAGCGCATCGGTGACCTTCTCGCCAGTGCCGACGATCGCCGGCATGCCCAGTGCGCGCGCCAGGATCGCGGTGTGGGAGGTGGGGCCGCCCTCGGAGGTGATGAAGGCGATGACCTTCTCGGGGTCCAACAGCGCGGTGTCGGCCGGGGCCAGGTCGGCCGCCACGAGCACGAAGGGCTCGGGCAGGCGGGGGATCCCGGGCATCGGGGACTCGGTCAGGACGGCGACGATGCGGTCGCGCACGTCCTGGACGTCACGGGTGCGCTCGGCCATGTAGCCGCCCAGGGACTCCAGCATGGAGGCCAGAGTTCCTGCTGACTCCCACACGGCGCGCTCCGGAACCAGGCGCTTCTCTCGCACCATGGCCTGCGCCGTCGAGGTCAGGGTAGGGTCGGCAGCCATCTGCGCGGTGGTCTCAAGGAGCGTGCGCGCCTCGGCCTTGGCCTCGGCCGCGGACAGCTCCAGGCCCTTCTTAACCTGCTGGGCCGCCAGCGCGATGCGCTCGCACTCCTTCTCGACATCGCGACTGGGTTCGAGGGTCGCGATCTCGGGCTCAGGAATGGGAGGTGCCATCCTGGCGACGGGGCCGGCCACAAGGCCAGGGCTCACACCGATGCCGGACAGGGTTGTGGAGGTGGTGTCGGACGCTGTCATGTGGTGCTCCTCATCGGAGACGAATGGGGATCATTGCTCATTGTGCCCCGAGTGCGGCCGGAAAGAGACGTTTCCGCCAGGGGAATAACGATCTCCTCTGTGGCCGCGTCAAGGCATCTATCGCGTTCCCGTAAGGTTACGTGAGTGAGCCCCGTCATGCGAGGAAGGAGATCCTCCGGCGCGGTCGTCCGCTGTGCAGCAGGCCCTGCGGCCCGCATGCGCACGCGTCTTCCTGCCGACTGGAACTCTTCGCCGCGGACAACGCGGAGGTGGGATAAAGTGATCGCGAGCACGAAGGACCTCAGCTGCCCGACCACGCGCATGACAGACGGGGATTGCGCGAGGGCGGGAACCGGGAAGGAGAAGCCATGAGCACTGCATCAGACATCGTCGCCGGTCTCGGCGGCCAGGAGAACATCACCGACCTCGAGCCCTGCATCACGCGTCTGCGCGTCGAGGTAGCCGACCAGACGAAGGTGGATGAGGAGGCGCTGCGAGCGGCCGGCGCCTTCGGCGTGGTGCGTTCGGGCCGCGTCGTCCAGGTCGTCGTGGGGCCCACGGCGGACAGCCTCGCCTCGGAGATCGCAGTGCTCTGAACTGATCGCCCCGTTCCCGGAGGGTCTGCGCACCCGCCCGGCTCCAGCACCTGCAACGCGGAGCCGGGCGGCCTGCCTTTCCCCGGACAGCGGTGGGCGCATGTCGGGACGTGTGACCCGATCTCGCCGTCCGCTCCGCTGATCGCCGACCGGCTGCGCGTTCCTGGGCACATGGTCCCGGGCGGCTCAACGGCAGTGGCGCCATTGCGCGGCTTCACGGTGAAACAGTTGCAGCAAAACGTCAGGAGACACGGTGCGGCGGGTGCACAACCCTCAGCCGCTAGGGCACACTTGGACACTGCTAGTCCTGCTAGCGCCCGCATCCCGATCCGACCCATCCATCCCCAGGGGTGATGGCGGAGCGCAACCCTGCTCCACGCCCGCTCCATGGCGCTCCATCGCACATCTGCTCACGCAAGGCTGACCCACGCACATGAACGAGTTCAACGACGACCTGTTACCTGCTTCCGAGAGCCTCAAGCAACTGGCTGAGGCGCACGGTGTCTCCACCGAGTACTGGGACTATCACGGCAACCTTGCCTCACCCTCAAGCGCCACTCTCAGGGCCGTGCTGGCCGCGTTAGGGGTGAGCATCAACTCCGAGGAGGAGATCGGGCGCGCTCTGCGAGAGGTCGAGGACGCCCCCTGGCGGCAGGCGCTTGCCCCCACGGTCGTCACGCGCGGCGGTGTGGAGTCGACCGTCCCCGTCTACGTGCCCGACGGCGCCAAGGTGCGGGTGCGCGTCGAGCTCGAGAACGGGGACGTCCGTGAGCTGACTCAGACTGAGGACTGGACCGTGCCCCGTGAGGTGGACGGCGTCAAGCGCGGCCGTGCCTCCTTCATCCTCGGAGCCGATCTGCCCCTGGGATGGCACCGGATCATCGCCGAGGTCAGCCCCGGCTCCACGGACCAGGCCGCCCTGCAGGGGGCTCATGCCGCGCCGCCCGCCGACAGCGAGGCGGAGACCATCACCGTGACCTCGGCGCTGGCGGTCACCCCCAACCACCTCGATCTGCCCGAGTCCCTCGGAGACCGGGGCTGGGGGGTCATGACCCAGCTGTACTCGACCCGCTCGCGCGGGTCGTGGGGGACCGGTGACACCGACGATCTCACTGAGCTCGCCGCCTTCTTGGGGGACCAGGGAGCCGACTTCCTGCTCATCAACCCGCTGCACGCGGCTGAGCCGGTGGCGCCGATGACCCACTCGCCCTACCTGCCGGTGACACGTCGCTTCGTCAACCCCCTCTACATCCGGCCGGAGAACATCCCTGAGGTGGCCCGTCTGTCCGGCCCCAAGCGCTCGCTGGTGCAGTGGGCCTTCGAAGAGGTCAAGGACAGTGACCTCAGCGCTGAGCCGATCGACCGCGACGCGGTGTGGAAGGCCAAGCGCGAGGCCCTCGAGGTCATCTTCGCCGCCGGTCGCTCCTACTCCCGTCAGCGAGACTTCGAGCGCTTCCGGGCCGAGCAGGGCGAGGGGCTGGAGCGTTTCGCCCTGTGGAGTGCGCTGGTGGAGAAGCACGGGTCCCTGGAGAACTGGCCCGCCACGCTGCGGGAGGCGGACTCCGCTTACGTCGCCAACGAGGCGCACCAGCTGGCCGAGCGCATCGACTTCTTCGCCTGGCTGCAGTGGATCGTCGACGAGCAGCTGGCTCGCGCGCAGGCCGAGGCCCTGGCCTCGGGGATGGCCCTGGGCATCATGGACGACCTCGCCGTCGGAGTGCACTCCCAGGGGGCGGACGTGTGGTCCAACCCGGAGGCCTTCGCCTCCGGAGTCACCGTGGGGGCTCCGCCGGACATGTACAACCAGCAGGGCCAGAACTGGTCCCAGCCGCCGTGGAACCCCGAGTACCTGGCGCGCAGCGCATACGCCCCTCTGCGTGACATGGTGCGCACGGTCCTGCGTCACGCCGGCGCACTGCGCGTGGACCACATCATCGGCCTGTTCCGCCTGTGGTGGATCCCCGAGGGCATGGGTGCGGACCACGGCGCCTACGTGCGCTACGACCACGAGGCCATGCTCGGCGTCGTCCTGCTGGAGGCTCACCGGGCCGGCGCTGTGGTCATCGGTGAGGACCTGGGGACCGTGGAGCCCTGGGCGCGCGACTACCTGGCCAGCCGCGGTGTGCTGGGAACCAGTGTCCTGTGGTTCGAGAAGCAGCACGACGGCTGGCCCCTCCAGCCCCAGGACTACCGCCGGCTCGCCCTGTCCACGGTCAACACCCACGATCTTCCCCCGACTGCCGGCTACCTGGCTGACGAGCACGTCGATCTGCGTGAGCGCCTCGGCCTGCTCACCGAGCCGGTCGAGCAGGTGCGCACCGAGGCGCGCATCGAGCGCGACCGGATGACCTCCCGGTTGCGCGAGCACGGCCTGCTGGGGGATGCCCCCACCGAGCGTCAGGTCGTCGAGGCCCTGCACCGCTACGTGGTGCGCACCCCCTCGGTGCTGGTCGGTGTCGCCCTGGTCGACGGCGTGGGGGAGCGACGCGCTCAGAACCAGCCCGGCACCGACCAGGAGTACCCCAACTGGCGGATTCCTCTGGCCGACGGCGCAGGAGAGGTCGTCCTGGTCGACGACCTGCCCGAGAACGCGCGCCTGGGCAGCCTGCTGAGCGTCGTGCGCGACGAGATGGCTTCTCGTCGGGACTGATGCCACCACAGGCTCCGCGCCCACTGGGCTGCAGACGGGGCCTGAGGCGGGCGACGTGCTCAGACGCTGTGGCCCCGGCCGTCACGATGATGGCCGGGGCCACACACTAAGCGGTTGAGGTCCGATGGGACCGGGCGCGCGTTCGGGTCTACGCCCAGGTCATGAGCGTGTCGCCGGCTGCCGTTATGCGGCCTGGTGATACGGGCTCCAGATCAGTCTCGTCACCCTCCAGGGCGATGACGGGGACGATCGGGTTGAGTCCGCCGGCCTCGATCTGAGCCGGCGACCAGCGGATGACGGGGCTGCCCGCATCGATGGTGTCTCCCTCACTGGCCAGGAGGGTGAAGCCCTTGCCCCCCAGACTCACGGTGTCCAGCCCCAGATGGACCAGGACGCTGTGGCCGTCGTCGTTGGTGATGACGTAGGCGTGGGGATGGATCTTCGTGATGGTTCCGCTGATCGGTGCCAGGGCGCTGACCTCGCCTCCGTCAGCGGTGTTCGGGGTGATGGCCACACCAGGGCCGACGATCTTGCCGGAGAAGACGGGGTCGGGAACGTCACTGAGAGCGACGACGACGCCGGATACCGGCGACTGGACGGTCAGGCTCACCGCAGGTCCTCGATGTCCTCCGCGATGGTGTCCGCGTTGGGGCCGACCACGACCTGCACGATGTCGCCGAGCTTGACGACACCGTGTGCTCCCGCGGTCTTCAGGGCCGGCTCGTCCACGAGGGAACTGTCCTCCAGCTCGCAGCGCAGCCGCGTGATGCAGGGTTCGATCTCCACGATGTTGTCGAATCCTCCGAGGGCGTCGACGATGCTCTGTGCCTGAGACATGGGTTCCTCCTGGGTCTGCCCGGGTGCTTGCCGGGCTCAGTGGGTGATGGTGCCGAGATGAGGCGTCAGGACATGGGCAGGTGCAGTCAGGTGCGGCACCTTCGCCGGTACCGGACTAATGGTCCATACCAGTACCCCATGGTACAGGCCGCCCGGAGGTTGTCCAGTACCGACCTGGGTCAGCCCCTCAAGACGACGAGCGGTCCGGGCGGAAGGCGGGTTTGGGGGCGGCCACCGGGACCCACAGGGTGTAGCGGTCGGCGCGGAACAAGGTGCGCGAGTAGTCGATGGCGCAGTGCTCGTGGAAGGTGCGCCGGGTGATGTCCAGGGTCGGGGCGCCCTCCTGGACGGAGAGCAGCGCTGCCTCCTGGGCCGTGGCCGCGTGGGCCTCGATCATGTCCTCACCCCACTGCGGCGCCAGGTCGGCGCGGGTCAGCTCGGCGTAGACCGAGAAGTTCGGGCTGGTGCGCAGCAGGTTGGGCAGAAGCGCAGCGGGAATCCAGTTCTCCTCGATCGCCATGGGGATGGCGTTGGCGGTCAGCAGGCGACGCAGGTGGTGGACCTCGGCCCCGACCTCGAGCTCGAGCGCCTCCGCCACGGTCTCATCGGAGGCGACGGTCTCGGCCTGTAGCATGACGACGCCGGGCTCCATCCCGCGCCGCTGCATCTCCTGGGTGAAGGAGGTCAGTCGGACCTGCAGGTCGAGCTTCGGGGGCGCCACGAAGGTTCCCTTGCCCTGGTGGCGCTCCAGGACGCCGTCGACGACGAGGGTGTCGATGGCTTGGCGCACGGTCATGCGGGAGACCTCGAACTGCTCGCACAGCTCGCGCTCGGAGGGCACTGGGCTGCCGTTGGCGAGCCCGTTCCTGACCAGGTCCAGCAGGTGATTGCGCACGATGACGTACTTTGCCGGCTTCTTGCCTGCGTTCTTGGGCATGGGACTCCCCTGGTTGACAGTGGGTGGACGCAGCCAGGGTGTGGGGGATGGCTACGACCGCTGCTTCCGCTGTGTCGCATCGACTTTCATATCATTATGGCTGACGAGTGTGCCCCGCGCTTGACATTGAAGGTTCTATCGGTTTTTCTGGTGTCACTGGTCCAGACGTGTTCGGTGTCGATCCGTCCCGACTACCACCGTCACGGTGGATATCTCTGACGCGGCAGTGCTGCCGCGCGATCCTGAACTGGAGAACACTCATGTCAGTCAAGAAGAAGACGGGCGGTGCCTTCGCCCTCGCCCAGCGTCTGGGGAGATCCCTGATGCTGCCCATCGCCACGCTCCCGGCAGCGGGTCTGCTGCTGCGTCTGGGGCAGGCGGACATGCTGGGGGCCGAGGGGCTCGCCGCGAAGGCGTCCTGGCTGCAGCCCGTCGCAGACATCTTCAGTGCGGCCGGTGGGGCGGTCTTCGATAACCTGCCCCTCATCTTCGCCGTTGGCGTCGCCGTGGGATTCGCCAAGAAGGCCGATGGCTCCACCGGGGTGGCCGCGCTGTTCGGCTTCCTCGTCTACCGCGCCGTCACCTGGACCATGTCCCCCATCATCATGGGCAAGCCCGCGCCCCTGAGTAAGGAGGCCCTCGACTGCCTCCACTCCTTCGATCCCGCCACGGGGAAGATCGCACAGGTCGGCCCCTGGAACCAGGGAATCAAGCTCTGTGACATCCCCACTCAGACGCCCATCAACTACGGGGTGCTGGGCGGCATCGTCATCGGCGTCGCCGCCGCCCTGCTATGGCAGCGCTACTACCGCGTCAAGCTGCCCGACTGGCTGGCCTTCTTCGGTGGACGCCGCTTCGTCCCCATCGTCACCTCCGGCGCTGCGCTTGTCATCGCCCTGGTGATGTCGGCTCTCTACCCGGCCTTCAACTGGCTCATCAACGAACAGCTCGGCGGCTGGCTCATCAACGCCGGGAACTCCAAGGGCATCGCCGGAGCCCTGGCGGTCTTCGTCTTCGGTACCGTCAACCGCCTGCTCATCCCCTTCGGCCTGCACCACCTGCTCAACTCCGTGCCCTGGTTCCAACTCGGCTCCTGCCAGACGGCCTCCGGGGATACGGCGCACGGTGACATCACCTGCTTCTTCCAGGGTGTGGACGGCTCGAACTCCTGGACCGGGGGCTTCACGACCGGCTTCTTCCCGATCATGATGTTCGCGCTGCCCGCCGCTGCACTGGCCATCTGGCACACCGCCAAACCAGCCAAGCGCAAGGCGACCGGCGCCCTCATGGTCTCGGTGGCCCTGACCGCCTTCATCACCGGCATCACCGAGCCCCTCGAGTACGCCTTCGCCTACGTGGCCTTCCCGATCTACGCCGTCCACGCGGTGCTGACAGGTTCCTCCTTGGCCATCGCCAACCTCCTGGGCGCGAAGGACGGCTTCGCCTTCTCCGCCGGAGCGATCGACTACCTGCTCAACTTCGGCAAGTCCGCCGAGCTCTCCGGTGGTGTGGTCCGCGGACCGCTCATGATCGTCATCATGGGGCTGGTCTATGCCGTCATCTACTACTTCCTCTTCAGGTTCCTCATCGTCAAGTTCGACTTCAAGACCCCTGGGCGTGAGGACGACGACGTCGACGCCTTCGCCGCCGCGCAGGCCGCCGCCGCCACGTCCACGGGCAAGAAGGCCGCGGAGTCGTCTGGGCGTTGAGAGATTCGGGTGTCGGGATGTCGGGGCCGGCACCTCACGAGTTGGGGCCGAGCGCATCATGCGCTCGGCC
>NZ_KV789097.1:0-32383 GCF_001807465.1 Actinomyces sp. HMSC08A09
CCGACCCCCGAGAGGGGCGGGCCGGGGCGCCGGCACGTCTGCGCGGCCCGTCCGGCAGCCGCCCGAGCCGTCCCCGGCACGTATTCCCGCGCCCGGTATCTTCCTTGTCACCGCCTCTGCCTCTGCCGCGCCGGCTTCCCCTCCGATAGCCTCATGCGATCATGCCCGAATCGTCCTCCCGGTCGTTCCCGACCGTCCCGACCGCGCTGTCCGCCCTGACCGCACAGTCCATGACCCCCGACGCCCCGCTGCCCCATCCCCCGTCCCTGGGGGCCGGGGCGCTTCTGCGCTGGCTGCTGCGCCGCGCCGCCGTCCCGGTCACCCTGGCGACCCTGGCGGCCTGCACCTCCAACATCATCCAGGCGATCGTGCCGGCCTTCCTGGGCCAGGCCCTGGACGCCGGCATCGAGAACGGCCTCAACGGCCGCGTCTGGGGCATTGGCGCGCTGCTGCTGGTGCTGTTCGTCGTCTACGCCGTCGGGGACACGATGCTGTCCTACTTCGGGGTGACGGCCTGGATGCGCACCGCCTTCGACGTCGACCGGCTCGTGGGCAGGCAGATCTCCGCCACCGGCAAAGACCTGTCCCGGCAGGTCTCCACCGGTGAGGTCGCCACCATCATCGCCTCCGACGCTGGCTACCTGGGCAATCTCATCGAGTACCTGCCGGCCCTGCTGGGGGCGGCGGCCAGCTTCCTCGTCGTGGCCGTCCTCATGCTGCGCACCTCGGTGAGCGTGGGGCTCATCGTCATCCTGGGCATGCCGCTGGTGGCGGCCATCGTCACCCTGGTCATCCGTCCCCTGCAGAAGCGTCAGGCCGTTCAGCGCGAGGCCCAGTCCGCGGTCACCACGATCACCACGGACACGGTGGCCGGCCTGCGGATCCTGCGGGGCATCGGCGGAGAGGACGTCTTCGCCCGCCGCTACCGGGACGCCTCCCAGGAGCTGCGGCGCCGCGGCGTCGAGGTGGCCTCCTCCCAGGCCACCCTCATGACCCTCCAGGTGCTGCTGCCCGGGCTCTTCGCCGCCATCGTCGTGTGGGTGGCGGCGCGCATGGCCGTGGCCGGCAGCCTCACCCCCGGCGGGCTCATCACCTTCTACGGCTACACCGCCTACCTGTCCTGGCCGCTGTGGGTGTTCACCAGCTCCGTGCAGGACTACACCCGGGCCGTCGTCGGCGCCCGGCGCCTGAGCCGCCTGCTGGAGGTGGCGCCGGCCGCCGGCAGCCTCGTGGAGCGCCTCAGCCTGGACCCGGCCGCCGCCCACCCCGTCAGCGGCGACCTGGTGGACACCGGCAGCGGCCTGCGCCTCAAGGAGGGCCGCATGACGGCCCTCGTGTGCCCCGACCCGCAGGTCTCCGCCGACCTGGCCACGCGCCTGGGGCGCTTCACCGACGCCGGCCCCACCGTGACCCTGGCGGGCCGGCCACTGACCACCATGCCCCTGGAGCAGGTGCGCGCCAGCGTCGTCGTCTCCGGCGCCACCGCCCAGCTCTTCACCGGGACCCTGCGCGAGGCCCTCGACGTGCGCGGCGGCCCCGAACCGCAGCCGGCGGGCCTGGAGGACCTCGTGCGCGCCGAGGCCGAACGCACCACCGGGGCCGACGTCGACCAGCAGGTCCGCCCCCAGGAGCGCGAGGCCCCCGGCGACGACCGGCTCATCGAGGCCATCGAGATCGCCGACGCCGGCGATGTCCTGACCTCCCTGAGCGAGGGCCTGGCCGGGATGATCACCGAGAAGGGCCGGTCCCTGTCCGGAGGTCAGCGTCAGCGCGTGGCCCTGGCCCGGGCGCTGCTCACCGAGGCACCCACGCTCGTGCTCATCGAACCGACCTCCGCCCTGGACTCCCACACCGAGGCCCGGGTGGCCGCCCAGGTGCACCGGGCCCGCGCCGGGCACACGACCGTCGTCGCCACCGCCTCGCCGCTGGTCCTGGAGGCCTGCGACGAGGTCGTCCTCCTGGACTCCAGCGGGACCGAGCTGCTGCGCTCCACGCACCGCGAGCTCATGGCGATGGCCCGCGACGGCCACGCGCAGGCGGCCGACTACCGCGCCGTCGTCTCACGGGCCATGGGTGAGGATGCGGAGGCGAGCTGCTGATGGCGCTTCCCGTCGCACCCGGGCCCGTCGCCCTGCGCAAGACCTTCCGCATCATGGCCTCCTACCGGGGGCGCTTCGCCGTCGTCCTGGTCCTCCAGATCACGGCGGTCCTGTCCACGCTCGTGGCTCCGCAGCTGCTGGGGCGGCTGGTCGGGCGGGTCTCGGCCGGGCGGGCCGACGCCGGCTACGTGGACCGGATCGTGTTGACTATCATCGCGGTCACGCTCGTGGGGGCGCTCATCAACCGATTCGCCCAGAAGTACGCCCGCACCCTGGGTGAGTCGGTCTTCGCCGACCTGCGCGAGCGCATGATGAACCGGGTGGTGCACCTGCCGCTGAGCGCCGTGGAGTCCGCCGGCACCGGCGACCTCGTGGGGCGCACCACCACCGACGTCTCCCGCATCGAGTTCCTGGTACGGGTGGGGATCCCGCAGATCCTCGTGTGCGTGGTGACGATCGTCTTCACGCTCCTGGCCGCCGCCGTCGCCGACCCCCTCCTGGCGCTCGGGCTGCTCGTCATCGCCCCACCCGTGTGGTCGATGATGCGCTGGTACCTGCCGATCTCCATCCCCGCCTACCGGGCCGAGTCGGCCGCCCAGGCCCGCCTCAACGGGGCGGTCTCCGAGACGGTCGAGCACGCCGAGACCGTGGACGCCCTGGGCATCGGGGCGCGCCGCGAGCGGGCCATCATGACCTCCATCAAGGAGGCCTGGTCCCTGGAGCGCTACACGGCGGCGCTGCGGGTGCGCCTGTTCATGGTGCTCGACGTCGCCTGGCGGGCGCCCGTCGTCGCCGTCCTCCTGTGGGGCGGGTTCCTGGCCAGCCGCGGCTACGCGACCCTGGGGGCGATCACCACCGTGGCCCTCTACTCCATGGAACTGCGCAAGCCGGTGGGCCAGCTCATGTTCTGGATCGACCAGGTCCAGATCGCCCAGGCATCCCTGTCCCGCATCCTGGGGGTGGAGGAGGTCCCCGACGACCGCACCCCCACCGGCGAGGAGCCCGAGGGTACCCGGATCGTGCTCGACGACGTGCGCTTCTCCTACCGGGAGGGCGTCGAGGTGCTCCACGGGATCGACCTGGAGCTCGTGCCCGGGGAGCGGCTGGCCGTCGTCGGGCCCTCGGGGTCGGGTAAGTCCACGCTGGGGCGGATGCTGGCGGGCATCAACCCGCCCACCTCCGGGAGCGTCACCGTGGGAGGGGTGTCGCTGACGGACCTGACCGAGGACGAGCTGCGCCGCCACGTGGCCCTGGTAACTCAGGAGCACCACGTGTTCGTCGGCACCGTGGCGGACAACGTGCGCCTGGGGCGACCGGGTGCCTCCGACGACACGATCCGCGAGGCGATCGAGGCCATCGGGGCCGATGCCTGGGTGGACGGGCTGCCCGAGGGGATGGACACGATGGTCGGCTCGGGCCACCTCGAGCTGAGCCCCGCCCAGGCCCAGGAGGTGGCGCTGGCCCGGCTGGTGCTGCTGGACCCGCACACACTCATCCTGGACGAGGCCACCTCGCTGCTGGACCCGCGCGCCGCCCGCACCCTGGAGCGGACCCTGTCCACGGCGCTGGCCGGGCGCACCGTCATCGAGGTGGCCCACCGCCTCTACACGGCCGCCGACGCCGACCGGGTCGCCGTCGTCATGGATGGGCGGATCGTGGAGCTCGGCACCCACGACGAGCTCGTTGCCCTCGGCGGGGAGTACGCGAGCCTCTGGCAGGCCTGGAACCAGGAGTAGCCGGGCGGAGGTGCGGTGGGGAGACCCGTGGACGGCCGTGCTGACGTCGGGCACCCGGCCGGTCCGCGCCATCGGCACGGTTAGGGCCGCCGGTACGGTTCAGGCCACCCTGCCGATCAGGGCGACGATGGAGGCCCTTCACAGATCGCCGGTGGCGAAAGCCGGCCCTTATCACCCAAACCTACAAACCCGCTCGGGCCTGCGTTGTTCCACGAGGGCGCAGGCTGTGAGATTCTTAGGGCGGCGAGTCGTCCCACTGTCGCGATCCCGCCGCCTCGCAGTCAGCTGACTACGTCCAACGCCGTGCCTCACACAAGAAGGTTCGTTCATGCCCAACAACCAGCCACCTCCCCCGCCGTCGCAGGCGACGCCGTCGGCCTCCACCACGCCTCCTCGCAGGGCCGCCGGCAGCGCCCAGCCCACGCTCGGGGAGCTCATCGCCCGCATCTCGGAGAACATCTCCGCGCTGGTGCGCGGCGAGATCGACCTGGCCAAGGCCAAGGGCCAGCGCATGGCCAAGGAGATGGGGCTGGGGGCCGGGCTGCTCGCCGCCGCCGGGGTACTGGCCCTGTTCATCTTCGGGCTGGTGCTGGGAGCCCTGACGACCGGACTGTCCCACGTCATGCCGCTGTGGGCCGCCTTCCTCGTGGTGGCGCTGATCCTCACCCTCGTCGCCGTGCCGATGGCCCTCATCGGCATCAAGCGCCTCAAGGCCGCCAAGGCCGACACGCCGACGCCGCAGGAGGGGCTGAAGGAGTCCGTCAACGCCGTCAAGGGGGCCGTGACCTCCGGCCTGCAGAGGGGGAACGCCCGGTGAGCACCAACGCCGCACCCACGCCCGTCCCCGCAGCGCCGGCCGCGCAGGCGGCGCCGTCGGCGGATGCCGTCCTGTCCGACCTGGCGGCCCGGCGTCTGGCGCTGGCCGCCGACGTTGACGAGCTCGCCGCGCGCCTGGCTCCGAACAACCTGGCCAAGGTCGCCAAGCTCAAGGCCCGTGAGAAGGTCCAGGAGCTGCGCAGCCAGGCCGTCAGCAAGGCCCAGGAGACGGCCGGCCAGGTCAAGAACCGCCTGGCCTCCCTGGCCGGCGGCGGCACCGACCCCGAGGGCGGGGTCGACACCTACGACCCCAGCACGCTGACCCTCGGCCAGCGCGTCTCCCGGCTGTTCGACGACGCCCGCGACGGCGACCCCGCCTCCCTGGGGATCGTCACGGTTGCGGGACTCGCCCTGGCGGGCCTGAGCGTGACGGCGACCGTCGCCGCGGTCAAGGCCTTCCGCGCCCGGGCGGCTCGGGCATGACCAGCGGACAGCAGACCGGCACCTCCGGCACTGAGGGTGCCGGGGCCGCCGGGTCCGGGTCGCTGAGCCCCGAGCAGATCGAGGAGCGGTTGCGCGCCCAGCGCGAGGCCCTGGCGGCGAGCGTCGATGAGTTCGCCTCGCGGGTCGACCCGCGTACGCAGGCGAGGGAGGCCGGGGAGCATCTGCGCGAGCAGGCGAGCGCCAAGGCCGAGCATCTGCGTGAGCAGGCCGTGGCCGGGGCCGGCCGTTTGCGAGAGCAGGCGGAGGCCGGCGCCGGCCGACTGCGCGAGGGGGCCCGACGCTGGGCCGAGCAGGCGGAGGAGACCTGGGATCGCGCCAAGCAGGGCGACTCCGAGGCGTCGTCTCGACTCGCCAAGGCGGCCGCCGTCGCCGGAGGCGTGGTGACCGCCGGCATCGTCCTGACCCGCCTCGCCCGCCGCTGACACAGAACCACCCGTCGAGGACGCACCATCAGGCTCACGGGCTGCATCCCTAGGATCAGTCCTCAGTCCCTATGGTGCGTCCTCGCGTCACACCGGCGCTCCGCCGTACTCCAGCACCTGGAGCCAGTCGGCCCGCATCGGGAACTGCGATGTCCGCCGGGGACGTACTTCTCCCCCAGATGACTGCGTTCAAACCTCAGTGACCTGGAGGAGAACGCAGTCCTCGATCACAAAGTACGTCCTCGTCCCCGAGGGTGCGTCCTCGCGCACTGATAGCTGGGAGAGCACCTCCCCGTCACGCCTGAGCAGGACAGCAGGAGGCGCCTCCCACCAAACAAGATGTGTCCCAAGCCGCACCTACGCTGTCTGGCTCTGTAACCCGAGTTCCCCTAACCTCATCCCATAACTCCCCGCCGTCCTCCGGGACTGGCGGGGTCTATTTTTCTTTGCAGGAGGCTACTCGTGGCCCTCAAAATGGCGGTCGTCGTTGACTACCAGAACGTCTATCTCACTGGGACAGGCCTATGCACGCCAGGATGGCCTCCCGAGAACGCACGCCCGCCGGCTCTGCTCGCCGTCGTCCCGCACCGGCCCGCAGGTCACAGATCGGTCACTGGCCCGAATTGGTCTCGACCACCTGCACCGGCGTCCTAAAATCACTTCCGTGACAACGGCGCCCACGACTCCCCAGGATGCGGTGACGGATCCTGCTCCTTCCCTCCCTTCTCTTGATGTCGCTCCGGGCTCTGTGGTCCGGGTGCGCGACGAGGACTGGCTGGTCACTCAGGTCTCCACCACGTCTGACGGCATGCTGGTGACGGTGCAGGGCCTGTCCGAGCTGGTTCGGGACACGACGGCGCAGTTCTCCGCTGGTCTTGACCACATCGTCCCGGTGGATCCGCGCCACACCCGGGTCATCGCGGACACCTCCACCCGTCACCGGCTCTCGCGCCTCTGGCTGGAGGCGACGCTGCGCAAGACGGCCCTCCCGGCCACCTCCACCGACCTGGCCGTAGTCAGTGACGTCCTTGCCGACCCCCTGGCCTACCAGCTGACGGCGGTTCGCCAGGCCCTGGACCCGGCGAACCTGCGCCCGCGCATTCTTCTGGCTGACACCGTGGGCCTGGGCAAGACCCTGGAGATCGGCATGATTCTGGCCGAGCTCGTGCGCCGCGGCCGGGGCGACCGCATTCTCATCGTCACGCCCCGTCACGTGCTCGAGCAGATGCAGCACGAGATGTGGTCGCGCTTCGCGCTGCCCTTCGTGCGCCTGGACTCGGTGGGCATCCAGCGGGTGCGCCGTTCGGTGCCGGCCTCACGCAACCCGTTCTCGGTGTTCCACCGCGCGATCATCTCCATCGACACGCTGAAGTCGGACCGCTACCTCAATCATCTGCGCAAGCAGCGCTGGGACGCGGTCGTCATCGACGAGTCGCACAACGTCACTAACAAAGGCACGCTCAACAACCGGCTCGCGGACATTCTGGCCCGCCAGACCGACGCCCTCATCCTGGCCTCGGCCACGCCCCACAACGGCAACCCGAAGTCCTTCGCCGAGCTCATCCGTCTGCTGGAGCCGACGGCGGTGCGCGCGGACGGCTCCCTCGATGAGGAGGCGGTACGTCGCCTCGTCATCCGCCGTCACCGTCACTCCGACGAGGTGCGCGATGTCGTGGGCGGCCGCTGGAAGGAGCGCCTGACTCCGGTCAACAAGCTGGTGGAGCCCTCCCCGGCTGAGGACGCGGTGGCCGGCGAGCTCTCACGCACCTGGCTGCACCGTTCCGACGGCGCCTCGGCACCGGGCGGCCTCAGGCCCGCCGCCCGCGGCGGCGACTCTCTGTTCGCCTGGACCCTGGCCAAGTCTTTCCTGTCCTCGCCGGCGGCCCTCATCCAGACGATCGACGAGCGCCTGGCCCGACGCCGCAGCCGGGCAGCAGCAGCCGGCTCCACCCCGGAGCCCTCGGAGCAGTCCCAGGCGCTGACCCGCCTGCGCGAGCTGGCCGTGGAGGCCAACACGACGGCCTCGGGCAAGTACCAGGCGCTGCTGGCCGAGCTGCGCCGCATCGGGATCGGCCCCAGGTCACCCGAGCGCGTCGTCGTCTTCGCCGAGCGCATCGCCACGCTCACCTGGCTGGCCGAACACCTGCGCGAGGACCTGCGCCTACCCGCCGACGCGGTGCGGGTCATGCACGGAAGCCTGTCCGACGTGGAGCAGCAGGAGATCGTGGAGCAGTTCCGCCAGGCCCACACGCCGGTGCGTGTCCTGGTGACTGGCGACGTCGCCTCGGAGGGCGTCAACCTGCACGCCCAGTGCCATGAGCTCATCCACTATGACATCCCCTGGTCGCTCATCCGCATTGAGCAGCGCAACGGCCGCATCGACCGCTACGGCCAGTCCGTCTCACCGCAGATCACGACCCTGCTGCTGAGCCCGTCGGACCCGCGCTTCTCCGGCGACGTCCGCGTGCTCACGCGCCTTATGGAGAAGGAGGATCAGGCACACCGGGCCCTGGGCGACGCCGCCTCCCTCATGGGCCTGTACTCGGGTGAGAAGGAGGAGGAGGCGATCCGCCAGGCGCTCGCGGCCGGGCAGGACATTGACGACGTCGTCCCCGACGCCGACGACACCCTCAACCTGGATCCGATGGCTGCCCTGTTCGCGAAGCTGACGGGCACGGCCGAGGCCAAGGGTGACGGCGCTGCTGCCCCCACCGGCGCCGAGGTCTCCCCTGCTGATCCGAGCGCTCCCGGCGACCCGGCCGGTCCGGCCTCCCCCATCCAACCCGCTGCCCCGCTGGCGACGTCGACGCTGTACGAGACCCAGCTGGACTATCTGCGCCAGGCCCTCACCGAACTTTATGAGCGCCCCGAGGAGCCAGAGCAGCGCCAGACCGGCGGCGGGGGCGTCTCATGGCGCGAGCACGGCACGCAGCACGTGGTGGAGATGGTGCCCCCGGCGGGGCTGCGCCATCGCCTGTCGGTGCTGCCGCAGTCCTACCTGCGTGAGCGCCGTGTCCAGGAGCACCTCAAGCTGGCGACGACGCAGACCAAGGGCGCGCGTCTTCTCACGGAGGCCCTGAGTGACTCCTCGGACTCCTCCTGGCCAGAGGCCCACTACCTGGGGCCGCTGCACCCGGTGCTGGACTGGGCCGGCGACCGGGTCCTGGCCAAGCTCGGCCGCTCCTCAGTGTTCGCGGTGCGCGGCGACGTCGACTCACCGACCGTCCTGCTGCTGGGGACTCTGACGAACCAGGCGGGCCGGACAGTATCGATGGTGTGTGTCAGTATCGCCTTCCCCTACCTGGACCTGGCGGCCGCGCAGTCGGAGCTGGATGCGGGCCGGCCGGTCGAGGCGGTGCCGATCGGGCAGGTGCACGACTCCCCCGCCGCCATGTTCGAGGCAGTGGGCATCTCCCGGGAGCTGCGGAACTCCGGGCCGGTGACGCAGACCAGCCTGCTGGAGGCGCTCATCCCTCCGGCGGTGGATACGGCTAGGGACCATATGAGACTGACCCTCGACGCAGCGGAGGAACAGGCGAAGGCGCGGGTGGATGCCTGGGCCGAGCACGCGAATGCCTGGGATGACGAGGCCGGTCGTCTCATCCAGAACCGCCACCTGCGCGAGCAGCGGATCACGGTGGCTCAGGAGCACGAGCTCAGGAAACAGCACTTGCCCGCGCACACGCTGGTGCGCCCACTGCTGGTGGTGGTGCCGCAGGACTTCGAGATGGAAGGGGATCTCTGATGGCGGTGTCGGATGCGCTGGTCGTCGGCGAGGACTGGATCAGCGAGCACTACTTCACGACCGACGCCACCAAGGAGTCCTTCCTGGCGCGCGTGCTGGAGCGTCGCAAGGAGTGGGAGGCCCTGGAGAAGCCGGCCGATCCCGGCACTGCCCCGACGCCGACGCCCCGTTCCCGGTTCCGTTCCGAGCGTTCCCGCCTGGAGGAGCTGCTGGCGGCCCTTCCCGCCGACGACGCTGATTCCCTGACCAGCGCGGCCCTGGAGGCGGCCGACGAGCTCGATGCGCTCCTGCGCGAGATTCTGGGCTTCACGTCGTCGGAGTACCGCCTGACTGAGCGGGGCCCGGTGACCCTGGTGAGGCCGGTGGGTGATGAGGGCCCGGCGCCGCTGGCGCTGCTGCGCGCCCGCCCGGTGACCACGGTGGAGGACCTGCTGGTCAAGGACGCCCCCACGCTCGCTCAGGAGTGGCAGCCCGTGGACCTGGGGGACCCCGACGCCCCGGCGCTGGAGGGGGCTGAGCCGATCGCGTCGGTCTCCCGGGCACTGTCGACGCTCATGACGGATGGTCACGGCCCGGCCTTCGCCCTGGTCCTGGCGGGCCAGTGGGCGCTGGTGGCGGAGCGGGAGCGGTGGCCGGAGGGCCGCTGGCTGGCGGTGAACGTGCAGCTCGTCGTCGAGCGCTATGAGACGGCGCGCGGCGGCGAGGTGGAGCGGGCCCTGACCTGTCTGGATGCCCGTTCTCTGCTGCCGACGGCGGAGGGCGAGACGTGGTGGGCGGCCACCTTGGAGGACTCGGCGGCCCACACGGTGGGGGTCTCGAAGGATCTGCGTGAGGGCGTGCGCTCCTCCATTGAGATCCTTGCGAATGAGGTGGTGCGCCGTCGCGCTGCGCGGGGGCTGGAGCCACTGCCCCAGGAGCGGGCGCAGGACCTGGCTCTGCAGTCGCTGCGCTACATCTACCGGATCATCTTCCTGCTGTATGCGGAGGCGAGCCCTGAGCTGGGGGTCCTGCCGGTGGGCGCCGCCGAGTACGACGCCGGCTACGGCCTGGATCGTCTGCGCGAGCTGGCCTTGAGGGAGCTGCATGAGGAGTCGGCCCAGGCGGGCACGCACATCTACGAGTCCTTGGACCGCCTGTTCCACCTGGTCGACGAGGGGCACAACGAGCAGGTGCCGGCCGCCCAGGAGGGCAGCTTCGATGGCCTGGTCTTCCGGCCGATGCGCGCCGACCTTTTCCGCCCGGTGGCGACCGCCCTCATTGACGAGGTGGGCCTGGGTAACGGGGCGCTGCTGCGGGTGTTGCGCCACCTGCTGCTGACTAAGGAGAACAGCAAGGGCGGCCGCGGCTTCATCTCCTATGTGGAGCTGGGCATCAACCAGCTGGGTGCCGTCTACGAGGGGCTCATGAGTTACTCGGGTTCCTTCGCCACTGAGCGGCTGTGGGAGGTGGCGCCGGGCGGGGACGCCTCGAAGGGCTCGTGGGTGGTGCCCGAGGACGTCATGGAGGGCCTGGAGGAGAAGGACTTCGTGACGGTGGAGGATGAGGTGACGGGCGAGCGCCGCAACGTCACCTATGAGAAGGGCCAGTTCGTCTACCGGCTCTCGGGCCGGGACCGGCAGCGCTCGGCCTCCTTCTACACCCCGGAGGTGCTGACGCGTTTCACGGTGCAGCAGGCGCTGGAGGAGCTGTTGGATCAGGACGGGCGGACGACGAGCGCTGAGGAGATCCTGCACCTGACGGTGTGTGAGCCGGCGCTGGGGTCGGGGGCCTTCGCGATTGAGGCGGTGCGCCAGCTGGCGGAGCAGTATCTCTCGCGGCGTGAGCGTGAGCTGGGCCGGCGCGTGGATCCTGAGGAGCGGCCCCGGGAGCTGGCGAAGGTGAAGGCGTATCTCGCCTTGCACCAGGTCTACGGGGTGGACCTCAATGCGACGGCGGTGGAGCTGGCGGAGGTGTCCCTGTGGTTGGACACGATGGTGGAGGGGCTGGCGGCCCCGTGGTTCGGGCTGCGGCTGCGGCGCGGTAACTCCTTGGTGGGGGCGCGCCGGGCCTTGTACTCGACCTCCCAGCTGAAGAAGCGTGCCTGGCTGTCGGCCGCTCCGGTGGCCGAGCCGCTGAGCCAGGTGGCGGCCGTGCTCGACGACGCTGATGCGGCCTCCCGGCACCGGATCGGTGGGGCGCTGGACGTCTCGGGGAGCATCCATCACTTCCTCCTGCCAGCCAAGGGCTGGGGCAGCGCGGTGGAGGTCCCCAAGCAGGTGCGGGACCTGGTTGATACCGAGAAACTCAAGGCCCTCCAGGCATGGCGTGACGAGATCACGCATGCACTGAGCGCTGCCCAGTCCTTGCGGCTGACTGCCCTGGCCCGACGCGTGGAGGTCCTGTGGGAGATGACCCTGCGGCGCCTGCGGGTGGCGGAGGCGGAGGCCTCACGCCGCATCGACCTGTGGGGCCGCGAGGCGCAGGACGACGCCGGTTCAACAGTGTCCCGTGAGGAGATCGAAGATTATCTGGCGGCGCCGGGATCGGCGTATCGGCGGCTGCGGCTGGTCATGGATGCGTGGTGCGCCCTGTGGTTCTGGCCGCTGACCACGGATGTGACGCCGCCGAGCCTGGATGAGTGGCTGGGCGCTCTGGAGGGGCTGCTGGGCAAGCAGGTCAAGGACGCCAAGGGCACCGATGGGACCCTCGTGGATGCTTCCTCCTGGGCAGAGCTGGAGACCATGGAGGAGGTTGAGCTTGGCCTCGCCGGAGCCCGCAAAGTGCAGTTGGTCGTTGAAGAGCACGAGTGGCTATCCGTAGTCCGGAAGGTGGCGGAGACCCAAGGCTTCTTCCACTGGGAGCTGGACTTTGCCACCGTCTTCGCCCGCGGCGGCTTCGACCTCCAGGTCGGGAACCCGCCGTGGGTGAGACCAACTGTCGACCTCAACAGTCTGCTCTCCGAGGGTGACCCCTGGTGGAAACTAACAATAAAACCACCGGTCGCGACTCAGAAGCAACGCATGCCACGCACCATATCTCGACCAGGAGTCCTTCGCACAGTCCTCGACGGAGCAACCGAAACCGCGGTCCTCGCTGAGTTTATCAGCGACCAAACCGCCTATCCCGTCATGGAAGGACGCCCCGACCTCTATCGGGCCTTCATGTGCCAGGTCTGGCAGCACCAGAGTGGGCGGGGTATCTCTTCCCTCATCCATATGGAGACCCACTTCACCGATGCCAAGACCCCAAGACTCCGGGCCGCCGCCTATCAGCATTTGCGCCGGCACTGGCAGTTCATAAACGAACTCCATCTATTCGAGATCCAGAACCAAAAACAATACGGCGTCAACATCTACGGAACTGAGCGGGCGCCGTCATTCCTTCACGCGACATCGCTCTACCATCCCGAGACTGTGCAGCGTTCCCTCATCCACGATGGCAGCGGAGAGGAACCTGGATTCAAGGACCCACACACGGGCACGTGGGACCTGCGGCCGCACGCAGCCCGCATTCAGTCCGTTGACGAATCTACATTGAAGACCTGGAAAACGGTGACCGAAGCCGACGAGTGGCAGTCCACACCCATGGTGTCGACAGTCAATTCCGCAGCATCACGCACACTCGCGACACTGGGTACCCGACCACGCATCGGCGCTCTTAACCTCCAGTTCTCGACTGGCTGGAACGAAACAACAGACTTTCAAAAGGGACTGTTCTCAAAACAGTGGGGACCAAGTTCCTGGGGTAGCACTATCCTTCAAGGATCACATCTCTATGTGTCCACACCTTTATACAAACAGCCAAACCGGACGATGGCCAACCAGAGAGACTGGACCTCCACCGATCTAGAGGCCCTTTCCTCAAGCGTTCAACCAGTCACCCAGTACAAGCCTGCGGACGACCGCGCTGCCTACGACAGCCTCTACACCCACTGGGACGACGTATCTTCGGCTAACTTTTACCGAGTGGCCTGGCGTCAAATGGCCGCGAACACCGGAGAACGGACGCTCATCCCAACAATCATCCCTCCGGGACCTACCTACGTATTCACAATCCACAGCGCTGCCACATCAGTCAGAAACACACCGATTCTAGCCGCCTCGGCATCGTCACTGCTTGCAGATTTCATGATTCGAAGTTCCCCGAAGGCCCACATTCTTCCACCTTCTTTCTCTCGAATTCCCACATTAGATTCCGACCACCAGCTCATTTCTTCTATCGCACTACGCTCGCTTCGCCTCAACTGCCTCACCGACGCCTATGCGGATCTGTGGACCGAGTGTTGGGACGAGTCGTTTGTGGCTGACGCTCCGATCCTGGAGCGTTATGACGAACGACCGATCAGTCCGGACTGGACAGCTGATACGCCCTTGCGTCGGGCGGAGGACCGTCGCAATGCTCAAGCGGAGATCGATGTCATGGTGGCGATGATGCTGGGCGTGCCGATCGAGGACCTGTGCACGATATACCGCACCCAGTTCGCGGTACTGTACGACTATGACCATGGCCGTGGCCAGGGCGCCTATGTCTATGACGCGAATGGTCGTCAGCTGCCGACTCCGGTCCGCCAGGCCTGGGAGAAGCGCAAGCGTCCGACCTCCAACGAAAACATGCCACTATCAGAGCGCTCTCACACTCATCCTGGCTCTGGCGTCTCCTACGTCTACGACCTCCCCTTCCGCATCCGCGACCGCGAATCCGACTTCCGCCGCATCCACACCGCCCTCCTAAACTGACCGACACATTCAAACACAACCAGACCGGAACAACCACCAACTAGAAAGGCAAAGCATGCAGGCCACAGTCTCTTTCTTCAACAACAAGGGCGGGGTAGGAAAAACTACCTTAGCTTGCAATTTTGCTGCATACGCCAGTAGAATAGGGCACTCGGTGACGGTAATTGATTGCGACCCACAGGCGAACGCAACACAACTATTGCTGCCGATTGACAAATGGGAGTCAATTTATACATCCCGCGACAAAGGAAAATCTGAAACAGTTCTTGAGCCACTCAAGAACATCCGGGACGGAGATTCAAAAATTTCCGATAGCATCCCATTAATAGAATCACCCCGCTTTGGCGTCAACGTATTGCCTGGACATCCAGCACTTGCACAAGTTGAGGATATTATCAGTAGAGCATGGGGAGACTTTCGAACTCGCGAAGACGGTAATGGTGGCGCACGTCGAACTCTATGGACAAGACATCTATCGGAACTTATTGATAGCGACCTGATTGTTTTCGACATGAGCCCCAGCCTCGGGGCTCTCAACCGATCAGTGCTAATCGGATCTGACTTCTTCGTGACTCCAGTAGAGGCGGACCTCTTTAGTCTTTACGCTCTTGAGAATATTGGCGATTGGCTATCCGCGTGGACCACTAAGTTTGAACAGTACTCGGAGCAATACGAGCACGAAGACGTATTTCAGGACCTCCAAAGGGCGCTTCATATTCGGAACGGATGGGTGGGTTACACAGTGCAGCAATATGTGTCTCGCACGAGTGCAGGAATTGTGAGAAACATCAAATCATACGATCAGTTCAAGAACCAAATACCCGAACGAGCAAACAGACTCAAAGACTTAAAATCCCCTTATATGACCAAGCCAGAAATTGGAGTAGTTCCAAATATGTTTGCCATGATTCCCATGGCACAGACAGCCCATTCTCCTATATCTGAACTAAAAATGGAAGATGGTCTTCGAGGAGCGCAGCCAGCACAACGAAACAAGTACGTGGAGCAACTCGACGCCATCTTCGCCAGCATTCTCACCAATATGGGACTCAAAAATGCCTAACACAGTTTGGCCGGACGATCTCATTCAAATTGCCGCTAATAAGTCGCTCGTTCTATTTGTTGGATCCGGAGTTTCTGCAAGCTGCAAAAACAGCCTTAACGAATCTCCTCCGACATGGAATAAACTGCTTGAGCGATTGGCGAAAGCAATTAAACTCGATAGCACTGACAAAAAGAAGTTCACCATGTTTAAGGAACTTCTTGAATCTCATCGGCTTCTTGATGCCGCCGAACTTCTTAAGTACTCAGCGAACGATCAGGGTCGGACTGGCGATCTCACAAACGCTTTGAAATCGGCCGTACAGGGGCCACGCGGATGCCACTTCTTGCCATCCGGATGGCACGAGAGCATCGGGGAAATCGACCCTTCGATCATCATCACCACCAATTACGATAAAATCCTCGAAAGTGCGAACGGGTTCACATATACACCTTTACCATACACGAGCGACGAAATAGGCTCGCAGATTCGCAAGAATGAGCCCACGATAATTAAACTTCACGGATCGATTGATGAGCCTTCCAAGACCATTTTAACTCGTTCCGACTATGCGCGCCTACATAGGTATGGGTCGACCACACTTGACATTGTTCGTGCTTTAATGTGGACTCGCACCTTTCTTTTCGTTGGATACAGCTTGTCTGATCCAGACTTACAGGCGCTTCTTCAAGATGTTTTCGCAGCACGCTGGAGCGAAAACGTGAGTCCGCATTATATCCTCACTTCAGACGCAACTTCTGACCACGACAAGGAAATGTTTCGCTATTGTTACGGGATTAGCACCCTAACCTACGACAGAAAACTTGGCGACTATGGACTGACAGCGTTTCAGGAGTTCGGGAAACAGGTATCGGCAACGCCGCCACACTAACATCAATCAATCAGCGAATCTTTGTCTGGTTTGAGTCCAACCAGTGTTGTTGGACTCAAACCAGACAAAAGAATTTGTGCGGCTCTTCAGGAGCTACCTGACTTATCCAAGGATGCCTATCGAGGATGCTCGATACCTCACGCAGGACTACCGGCGGTGTACGCAGTCCGTAACTCTCAGGCGACATGGAAACACTAGTTCGCACCCTGGCCATTCATACTCAAGACGTCCCCAATCGTTTGCCACGACAGGCCGACATCGCGCGCAGCCATCATGGCCTCATCGAGCGCACGCTCGGCGGCACGGAGGCGTATCTGCGTGACCGCAATTCTTGCGAGAGCGGGATCATCGACCGTAGCCGCGGGATCCGGGCCATCCCCGTTGTTGGCGTTCTCGATCTCGTCAAGCATCTCGTCGGTGGTCTTCATATTCACTTCCTCCTCAAGAACTTCTCTCGTGCGGACATAGGATGAAAGACGAAGTCGTCATCATTGACACGGAACTCGAGCAAGTGGCTGACGTCCGACGAGCATGACGCAAGCAGTCTGACGGATGCTCTAGTGCATGTGTCATGCGTGCGGACACCCATAACTATCTTCGGCGATAGACCTCACGGCGGTGACCGACAGCGAGGACGAGGACCACCAGGACTCCGTCGTCGACCTCGTAGATGATGCGGTAGTTGCCAGTGCGCACACGCCACTCGCCATGCCCGCCAACGAGCTTCTTGGCGCCAGCCGGGCGGGGCTCCTGAGCAAGCAGTTCAACGACAGCCTGAATCCGGCGTTGGGTGCGGCCATCCAACTTGCGCAGCTGACGGGCCGCGGCCGGGCTGAACTCGATCCGGTAGGTCATGCGAGCCCAAGGTCAGCCTTGACCTCGTCCCAAGGGATGGTGCCGTGCTCAGCGATCTCAGCGCGAGCGGCGTCGGCGGCCTCTATGTCCGCCAGGTCCTCCGCCGCATGGGTGAGCCGCTCCAGGTCGTCCGCATCGATCACCGCCGCTACACGACGGCCCCTGCGGGTGAGGAACACGGGCGCATGGGTCACCCGGGCGTCGTCGATGACATCGGCGAGCTTGTTGCGCGCAGCGGTAACAGTCATTTCGGTCATAACGGACATTATGGACGAAAAGTGCAGAAACGTACATAACGTTACTTGCAAGTGTCTCAGCCCTCACGCGGCCTGCGGTAGCCTCTGATCTGCGGGATCACTCCCGGAACAACGACGATCCGCACGATGAGGCGCCGGCCCCGGCAGACACCACTCCCGTACACCATTCGCCACCATCCACCCCACCGCCCATCACCACCACGCTCCAGCCATGACGCTCCTCCTCCCTAGCCTCCAGGCCGAACGCATCCGTCGGTCCATCGTCGACTACCTCTCGACGACCTTCGCCCTCACCGATGCCGAGCCACGGCGCGTGCTCACCGACTTCCTGGAAGACGAGAAGCAGGGAGTCTTCGTCGGCCCCTTCGTCCGCCTGCGCCTGCCCTACCTGGCCGCGAGCGCCCGCCCCGGCACAACCGACCTGGCGCACCCCGCCGACCGGCCCCTCGACTGGGACCCGGGCCTGACCCCCTACCAGCACCAGGAGGACTCCTACCGGCGCCTGACCACCAAGGGCGGCCACCGCCCCGAGCCGACCATCGTCACCACCGGCACCGGCTCCGGTAAGACCGAGTCCTTCCTCCACCCCGTCCTCGACCACGTCCTGCGAGCCCGCGCCCAGGGAGTCACCGGCATCAAGGCCCTCATCCTCTACCCCATGAACGCCTTGGCCTCCGACCAGGCCAGTCGCCTCGCCAGCCTCATCACCAAGGACCCCGCCCTGGCCGACGTGCGCGCCGCCATCTACACCGGGGACTCCTCCGCCAGCCCCTGCAAGCACGTCACCGCCGACTCCCTCATCACCGACCGCTACGTCATCCGTGACAACCCGCCGGACATCCTGCTCACCAACTACAAGATGCTCGACCAGCTCCTCCTGCGCCCCGAGGACCGCGAGCTGTGGCGGGCCTCGGCCGGGTCGCTCACCTACCTGGTCCTTGACGAGTTCCACACCTACGACGGCGCCCAGGGCACCGACGTCGCCATGCTGCTGCGGCGCCTGGGCCTGACCCTGCGCGCCCACTTGCCCGCCGACCATCCCCGCCAGGAGGCCTTCGCCTCTTCCCCTCTCGGCCCCGTGTGCCCGGTGGCCACCTCCGCCACCCTCGGCGACGGCGGCGACCCCTCGCAGATGCTCGCCTTCGCCCGCGACGTCTTCGGAACCGATCTGCCCACCAGCGCCGTCGTCACCGAGACCCGCGCCGACCTCGACCAGTGGGCCGCCACACACCGCCAGGTGGCCGAGTCCAAGGGCCTGGCCGGCCGCGCCCTGCGCCTGCGTTCCCTGCCCGGCGAGAACCTGCAGGCCCTGGCCCACCTCGCCGAGGCCGGCTCCCCGGGCCCCGAGGAGCTGCTCCGCGGCGTCGTCGCCCACCTCTACGACCTGCCCGAAGAAGTGGAGGACACCCTGGACGCCGCCGGCCTCGCCTCCGCCCTCCAGGCCCACCCCGACGTCCTGGACCTGGTGCGCGCCGCCGAGCACTCCACGTCGCTGGCCGACCTCGCCCGGGATCTCCTGGGCCCCATCCCCGAGTCTGGTCTGGCCCGGCGGGTCCTCTCCGCGATCCTGGCGGCCCTGTCCGTCGTGCGCGCCGGACTCGACGGCAACCCCGACCGCAGCGCGGTCAACGTGGAGGTCACCCTGTGGATCCGGGAGGTCACCCGCGTCGACCGGGCCCTGAGCTCCTTGCCCTCCTTCCGCTGGGCCGACGCCGCCTCCGAGCAGACACAGGTTGAGGAGCCCGCGCGCCCCGCCCTGTACTGCCGCTCCTGCGGGCGCTCCGGCTGGGGCATCGTCCTGGCCCCCACCGGCCAGAAGGAGAAGGACGACCAGACCCACGTGCGCCGCGACCGCAAGACCGGCGACCCCCGCTTCCGGGCCCTCCTGCACGCCCCCGGGGAGGACGCCGACTACCGCACCCGCACCGAGGCCGGCGAGATCAACCTGGAGGCCCGACACCCCGGCCTGCGCTGGTACTCCATCAACAGCCGCGAAATCCTCACCCGCCGCCCGGACCAGGAGAGCACCGAAGCCAAGGAGGGCCTCGTCCTGCCGGTCCTCATGCTCACCGGGGACGAGCGCAGCATCACCGAGGACTCCACCAACGACGTCTGCCCCTCCTGCGGCGCCAAGGACTCCATCCGCTTCCTCGGCTCAGCCGTCGCCACCCTCCTGTCGGTGTCCCTGACCACCCTGTTCGGCGACGACGCCCTCGACAACACCGAGAAACGCGCCCTCATCTTCACCGACTCCGTGCAGGACGCCGCCCACCGCGCCGGCTACGTCAACCAGCGCTCCCACACGATGAGCCTGCGCTCGGCCCTGCGCGGGGCGCTGCGAGCAGAGATGCCCATCGAGGAGTGGGCCGAGGCCGCCCTCGACGACGCCCAGGCCAGCGCCTTCGACCGCTACCGGCTGGTCCCCGCGGCCCTGTCTGAGCACCAGCGCTTCAAGCCCTACTGGGACCCGAAGGCCCCCGCCTCCAAGCGCAGCCGCGCCAAGCCGCATGTGCGCCGTCGGCTCCTGTTCGACATCGCCCTGGAGGTGGGTCTCCAGTCCACCTACGGGCGCACCCTGGAGGCCACCGGCTCGGTCACCGTCCACGTCAGCGCCGGGCGCGCCAACGCCCTGGTGGCCCTGGCCCGTCAGGCCCTCGGGACCGACCAGCAGGGCGTCCTCGACGGCTTCAAGGACACCAGCGACGCAGCCCTGCTCGCCTGGGTGCGCGGCACCCTGGAGCACATGCGCCGCGAGGGCGCCATCGACCACGAATGGCTCTCGCACTACAAGCGCGACGACGGCAAGCGCCTGTGGATCTGGTACAAGCGCGACCGCAATCAGGGCCAGCCGGCCTTCCCCACCGGGCGCGCCGCCCCGGCCTTCCCCCAGGTCGGCGGCGGCCTCGACACCCGCAAGTCGGCCTTCACGCCGGTGAGCTCCTCGAAGTCCTGGTACGCCACCTGGGCCCGTAAGTGCCTGGGGGTCGTGCCCACCCACGCCTCCCGCCTGGCCTGCGCGCTCCTGGCCCATTTGGCCGAAGCCGGGATCCTCAGCGTCACCACCACCGACTCCGGCGGCACCGTCTACGGGCTGCCGGCCGGCCGCGTCGTCGTCTCCCCACTGCGTGAGACCACGCGCGAAGCCCTGCTCCTGGTGTGCGACACCTGCCGCACCCAGCTGCCCGCCGCCATCGCCACCGTCGACCAGCTCGACAGCGCCCCCTGCCTGGCCGCCACCTGCCCCGGCCACCTGAGGGCCCAGCCGCACCCGGCCGAGAGCTTTTACCGCAGCATGTACGCCGGGGCTCACGTGCGCCGGGTCGACTCCCATGAGCACACCTCCCTGCTCGACGCCAAGGAGCGCGCCGACGTCGAGACCGGGTTCAAACGCCCCACGCAGGTGCCCGGTGACCCCAACGTCCTCGTGGCCACCCCCACCCTGGAGATGGGTATCGACATCGGGGACCTGTCCACCGTCATGCTCGGTTCCCTGCCGGCCACCGTTGCCTCCTACGTGCAGCGGGTGGGCCGCGCGGGCCGCCGCAGCGGCTCGGCGCTCGCCCTGGCCTACGTTCCCGGCAGGCGCAGCCAGCTCCCGATCCTCGAGGCCCCGGATCGGCTGCTCAACGGGTCCGTCGCGCCGCCGTCGACCTATCTGGGGGCCGAGGAGATTCTGCGCCGCCAGTTCCTGGCCTCCGTCATTGACACCCTCGCCCGCGAGAACCACCCGGCCATCCCCTCCGGCGGCCACGGCGGCGACACCGCGAAGACCGCCCTGGGTGCCACCGGCGAGGGCTCGCTCGTCACCACGCTGTGCGAGCGGATCGAGCGCGACGGCGCCCTGCTGGTGCAGGCCTTCACCGACGCCTTCCAGGATCGCACGCCGGCGCTCGACCGGCTCAGCAGCTGGGTGACCCAGGACGCCGGCGCCGGGCCTCGCGAAATGCTCCAGCGCGCCGCGGCCGAGCACCGCGCCGAGTCCGAGCAGCTCCACCGCCAAGAACGCCAGATCCGTGAGGCCCTGCCCGAGCTCAAAGTCGCCGCCGAGCGCCCCAACGCCACCGAGGAGGACACGCGAGCCCATCGCTCCGCCGAAGGAGCCCGGAAGGCCGCCGAGTCCCGGATCTTCGACCTGGATCGTGAGCACTGGGTCTCGGCCCTGGAGCGCCACGGCATCCTGCCCAACTACACCCTCATCGACGACTCCGTGCGCCTGTCCGCCCGCGTCTCCTGGCGTGACCCGGACGACGACGAGTTCCACTCCGAGCCCTGCGACGTCGAGAGAGCCTCCGTCCACGCCCTGCACGAGTTCGCCCCCGGCGCCACCTTCTACACCCGCGGCCTGGAGATGGAGATCGAGGGTATTGACGCCTCCGACCTGAACAACCAGGCCCAGTGGTGGTTCTGCTGCAAGGCCTGCGGCTACATCGACGTGCGCGAGCCGCAGGAGACCCGGCCCGCCGCGCCCACGGAGTGCCCCAGGTGCCGTGACACCGACATTGCCGAGGTCGGACGGGCCCGGCGGGTCCTGCGCCTGAGCCGGGTCTTCGCCGACGTCTCCCAAGACGACGCCCGCATCGGGGACTCCAGCGACGAGCGGCTCCGCACCCACTTCGAGGTCCTGCCCCTGGCCGACTTCGACCCCACCCGCGCAGTGCGCCAGTGGAACGTGGAGGCCTCCGGGTTCGGAGTGACCCGCTACCGCGGCATGAACCTGCGCTGGCTCAACACCGGGCGGCCCCTGGCCGGCCAGAGCGTCGACCGGGTCTCCGGCAACGCCCTATCCTCGCGGGACTTCCGCCTGTGCGAGGCCTGCGGCAAGCTCGACACAGACACCCGGGCCTCCTCCGCCCGCGAGCACCGACCCTGGTGCCGCTACCGCAGCGACTCCGCCGAGCACGTGATCGCCGTCGATCTCATGCGCGAGCTGAGCACTGAGGCACTCGCCTTTGTCCTGCCGCTGGGTTTCGCCACCGACCGGGTGGGGGTGGACTCGCTGGCCTCCGCGATCCTCCTGGGGCTGGAGATCACCACTGGAGGCTCCCCCGATCACCTGGGCATTGCCTCCGTCCCCCACCCCGTGGCCGGCGGCGCCCCCGGCGAGACCCGCCCCGCCCTGCTGCTGCACGACACCGTGCCCGGAGGCACCGGTTACCTCACCGACCATGACGACTCCAGCCGGCTCTGGAACCTCCTCATCCGCACCGGCCAGCACCTGGAGAACTGCCCGTGCCGCACCGAAGGCAAGGACATGTGCCCGGACTGCCTGCGGCCCCACGCCGTCTCCGCCGAGGTCACCCGCGCCGCAGCCCTGCACGCCATCGGCCAGATCCTGGGACGGGAGGACAACAGCGCCCAGGACACCGAAGGCATGTTCGCCGAGCTCGACCCGGACCTCCCCCAGTGGACAGTCACCGACGAGGCCGTGCGCGCCGGCACCGGGGAGAGCCCCCTGGAGGTGCGCTTCCGCGCCGCACTCGCCGAGCTCCTGAGCAAGAAGATGGCCGTGCGCACCACCAGCGACCCCTCGGGCGCGCCCGCGTTGGAGATCGACGGGGGCCGCTGGCGGATCCGTCCCCAGCTCGACGCCCGAGGCACCCGCCCCGACTTCACCTGCCTGCGCCCCGGCGGCCGCAGTCCCATCGCCATCTTCACCGACGGCCGCAACTTCCACGCCAGTCGCAAGTACAACCGCCTCGCCGACGACGCCGACAAACGTGCACGCCTGCGTGCCGCCGGCTACCGGGTCATCTCCGTAAGCCTCGAAGACCTGGACGGGCCGTGGAACCCGGCCTGGCTGAATGAGGACACCGTCGCCAAGCTCAAGAACGGCTACCTGGGGGCCTCGCGCGCCGGCGGCGTCACCGACCAGGCCATCGACGCCTGGCGCGGCGGGCCGATGGCGCTGCTGGAGACGATGCTGAGCGATGACAACGAGGACCCCGAGGCCAGTCCGACGGCTGCCGCCCTGGCGGCTCTGGCCGACTCCGCCTGGGGGCCGCTCATCGTCGGTGCCTACCAACACTTACCCTTAAGCAGGACCGCCTCCCTGCAGTGCTCCCCGGTCCCAGAGAGTGATTCCGAGGAGGACACCAGACGAACCATGGTGGATCCGCTGTGGGAAGCGCTGCGTGTACTGCGGCCTGAGGCCGAGCTGCCCGAGCCGGCTGGTGCTGCTGATGGCGCAGGCGCTCCTGCGGCGTCGAAGCACTCCGGTTCGGTCTTTACCATCCCCCACCTTGCCCTGGCGGTTCAGCTCACCGGCGCCTCCACCACGGGGATGGCCCTCGTGCTCGACGACTCCGATGAGGCCCTGGGGACTCCCGACCACCCGGAGGCCTGGCTGGCCTGGCTGCGGCTCAGCAACGTGCTCGCCCTGACTCAGGTGCCCGTGGACATCACCACGACCAGCCGGGCTCTGGCCGAGCTGCGCGCCCGCGCCCAGGCTGAGGTCGCTGTGGCGGATGTCGCCGGTAGTCCGGCCGCCATGAGCGATCTCGGTTGGGACGACGTCGACCAGGACCTCACCCCCGAGCCGATCCTGGCCCTTCTGCCCCACCTGGCTGCGGCCGGCCTCCCGCACGAAGGCGACGGCGTCGAGGTCGGCGGCATCATGACGGACCTGTCCTGGGCCGCGCCCAAGGTTGCTGTCCTCGCCGAGCCGCAGGACGGCGACGAGGAGGCCCTGACGACGGCTGGCTGGCGTGTCATCGTCGTCGGCGACGATCCGGCCCGCACCGCCACCGATATCTGCGCGCTCATCCCCGAGCTCCTGGAAGGACACTGACATGGCCACGATCCTGTTGCCCAGCAGCAAGACGAAGGACGCCACCGCCAAGGACCCCTCCCTCAGGGCGAAGATCGGGCCGTTCATCAGCAAGCTGTCCACCATGACCACGAGCTCGGGGCTGCACCTGGAGCCCATTCGTGGGTCACGGGACCGGCGCGTGCGCACCGCGCGGGTCACCGACTTCTACCGGGCCGTCCTGTTCGAGCTCGCTGCCGACGGGGAGGTCGTCTACGTCATTCACGGCATCTGGCCGCATGACGAGGCCATCAAGATCGCCGAATCCGTCACCGTCCACGTCAATCCCCGCAACGGCATCACTGAGGTCGTCAACGTCGGGGACCTCATCGGCCTGGATCCCCGTGCTGTCGAGGAGGCGCGGCGCACAGCCCAAGCCGAACTCGCCGCCGCCCAGCGCGAGGCCGATGAGCTCGCCCGCGAGACGGCCCGCATCCAGGCCGCCAACGCTGAGGCGCGCCGTCGCAACGAGGAAGCCGCCAGAGGAGCCGACGCCGGTTCCGCACCCACCCAGGCACCTGGCACCGAGTCGGTTGGGACGGGGAGCCAGCGGGGCGAAGGAGGAACGGCTGCCGGAGTGGCGCTCGGGGCCGCTGCTGTGCCGGGCGCCGTCGTCGTTCCCAGCCGGGACCAGGCACCGGTGTGGCCCGACGGACTCACCGTGGAGATGCTGCACGACGAGCTCGGTATTGACGTCCGACTCGGTGCGGCGGCACTGGCGGCGCAGCGCGAGTCCCAGCTCCTCGATCTGGCCTCCACCGCCCGGGCGCCCTGGCAGGGCGAGGCGCTGCTCAACCTGGCCACAGGGGCGACGATCGAGGAGATCCGTGAGGACTTCGGGCTGCGGCCCTCGCGCGACGTCGCCGCAGAGCCCACCGACGCCGACCTCATCGCCGGTCTGCGCACTCGCGCGGCACGCTCGACCTTCACCTGGTTGGAAAGTGACGAGGACCTGCGCCGCGCCATTGAGGGGCTCAGCTTCGCCGAGTGGCAGCTGTTCCTGCACCCCCAGCAGCGGGCGCTCGTGGAGCGGCGCGCGAACGGCCCCATGCGTGTCTCGGGCGGCGCCGGAACTGGGAAGACCGTCATTGCCGTGCACCGCGCCGTCGAGCTGGCCAAGCGGGACAAGGTTGACGGGCAGGAGCCGCGGATCCTGCTGACGACCTACACGCGCAACCTCGCCGACGACCTGCGCCGCCAGATCGCCCAGCTCGAACCACGGCTGCCCTTCACTGAGAGGCTGAGGGAGCCCGGAGTCATGGTCAGCGGCCTGGACCGGGTGGCGCGCATGATCCTCCAGCAGGCTGGGGCCAAGATCTCCCCCATCGCCCAGGAGGTCATCGGCCAGCCGCGCGGGCGAGTACTCACCTACCCCAGGGAGAACGTGTGGCAGGAGGTCCTCACCCTCATGGGCGATGAGCTGCCCGAGGGGCTGCGCTCCGCAGACTTCCTGGAGTCCGAGTACGAGCTGATCGTGCTGCCCCAGCGCGTCACGACTCTCAAGCAGTACCTGCGCGTGCGCCGCCCCGGACGGGGAGTGGCCCTGGACCGGTCCAAACGGGCCGCTGTGTGGAAGGCGATGGAGCGCTACCGGGACCGCAGCGCCGACCTGGGCGTGACCTCCTTTGACGAACAGCTCGCGCTGGCCGCCGCCTGGCTCGACCAGGAGGCAGCCCTCGGCACGCCCCGACCTTTCCAGCACGTGCTCGTCGATGAGGCGCAGGACCTCACGCCCTCTCACCTGCAGCTGCTGCGGGCGCTGGTGGAGCCGGGCCCGGATGACCTGTTCCTGGCTGAGGACTCCCACCAGCGTATCTACGGCAAGAAGATCACGCTGAGCCACTACGGGATCCAGGTGCGAGGCAGGTCGCGGCGGCTGACGCGCAACTATCGCACCACCCGTCAGAACCTCGATGTCGCCTTCGGGATCCTCGACCCCGGCACCTATGAGGACATGGAGGGACAGGCCGAGGAGCACCACTACGTCTCACCGCGCTCCGGGCCCGAGCCACTGTTGCTGCACGCCACCGACCGCGCCGACGAGCTGAGCAAGGCCGCCGAGCTGCTGACGGTGTGGCTGGAGCAGGACCGAGACAGTGAGGACAGCGCCCCGGAGAGCATCGCCATCCTCGTGCGTGACCGCTACCAGCGCGACGCCGTCGTCAATGGTCTGGCGCAGCACGGGATAGAGGTGCGCGCCGTGGACCGGGAGGCAGCCGGTCGGGGCAGGCCCGTAGTCATGACGATGCACCGCGCCAAGGGCCTGGAGTTCCGCAAGGTTCTGCTCTTCGACGTCTCGAAGAACGCGATCCCTCGACCACTGCGAGACCAGCAGTACTCCGACGCAGATAGCGACGACGCCCTCCTGCGGGAGCGCTCGCTGCTGTACGTGGCCGCGACCCGCGCCCGGGACCAGCTCGCCATCTCCTGGAGCGGCGAGGCCAGCCCCCTCATCACCGCCCTCGCGCCGTAGGTTGTGGTCTCTCAGCTGCGTTTTCACAAGCCGGGCACCACACCACCACACACCGAGGACGCACCATCGGGCTTGTGGGCTTACACCCCCAGGGTCAGTCCTCAGCCCGTGCGGCGCATCCTCGAGGTTCAGCCGGTCAGGGCCGCCACCCGCGCATCCGTGCGTCCGTCAGGCCCGCCACCCCCGCACATGTCAGGTCTTCTGCTGTCCGGCCCTCCGCGTACGCCCCCGGCGAAGTGCCTGCCCCGACTCACCAGGCGACCCCTCCCCCGCCCCTTCCCAGGAATCCCCGAGCCAGCAGCCCCGCACCCCTGAGAATCCAGTCTTTCTGGAGGAACGTCGGGCCGATATTGGGCAGCATCCGCAGGCTCGCTGAGGGCCTACCGAAGACCCTCTGGGCAATCCCTATGGACTCTTGGACCCCACGTCCAACATGTGGGGTGTGCGTCACCACGACTCTCCCCCAGTGTCCGAATGGTGTTCGCGACCGTTGACGTTGTACGGTTGCCCCACGACATATTTGACCAGGAAGAGCGCGCCCACGTGCGCGCCGTGACACGTTGGAGGGGGTCGAGCCTATGGGGCGCGGCCGTCAGAAGGCCAAGGCAACCAAGGTTGCCCGTAAGCTCAAGTACTTCAGCCCGGAGACTGATTACAAGGCTCTGGAGCGGGAGCTCGTCTCAGCGTCCTCAGGATCCGAGCCTGACGACGAGATCGACTACGAGGAGCTGGCCGCCAAGTATGCCGTCGACGACGATGACTGGGACGAGGGCGGCAAGTAGCCCACCCCAGTGAGGGCCGGAGGAATGCACCTGCCGGCCCTTCCTCGCGCCTACAAACGCGCACGTTGAGGCCGTCAGGCGGCCATCCGTGTCACTCTCGGCGACTTTTCACTCCCGAACCGAACCACCTGTGTCGCATCGACCCAGGTCAGGACGGTGCTGCCCTGACCCGTTTCTCCAGAACCGGCCCGGCGAGGTGTGAATAGTCGCCATCCGTGACACCTCGCGACGCGAACGCCCCGCTGGCACAGCGGGGCGTTCGTGGTTCAGGCAGTCCGGTAGGTGCCGTGGATGTCGACCGCTCCCCCGTCGACGCCCTTCGTGCCGGAGACGACCCGACCCTGGGCCTCATACTTCCCGGCCTCATGCACCTCGCCCAGCACCCAGGCGGGGATGTCGGAGCCCTCGGCGACCCGCAGGACGGCGTCGACCACGCCCGGCTCGACAACGGCGACCATCCCCACGCCCAGGTTGAGGGTGCCCTCGAGGTCCTCCCACGGCACCGAGCCGAGCTCGCGCACGGTGGAGAACACCGGCGGCACCGTCCAGGAGGAGCGGTCGACGTCGGCGATGAGCCCGGCCGGCAGGACCCGGGCGACGTTGGCGGCCAGCCCCCCACCGGTGATGTGGGACAGGGCGTGGATCGGCCCCGGGGCGGCCGGCGAGGACAGGGTCTCCAGCATGGCCAGGCACACGCGGGTGTACAGGCGTGTGGGCTCGAGCAGCTCCTGGCCCAGGGTGCGGCCGAACTCGGGGACCTCACGCTCCAGGCCCCAGCCGGCGTGCTCGATAACGCGGCGCACCAGGGAGTAGCCGTTGGAGTGCAGCCCGGAGGCACCCAGAGCGACCAGGACGTCACCGACGCGCACCTTCTCAGCCCCAAGCATCCGGTCGGCCTCGACGACGCCCGTGGCGGCCCCGGCGACGTCGTACTCGTCGGGGGCCATGAGGCCGGGGTGCTCGGCGGTCTCCCCGCCCAGCAGCGGGGTGCCGATGGCGGCGCAGGCCTGGGCGATGCCGCGCACGATGTCGGCGATCCGCTCGGGGACGACGTGCCCGCAGGCGATGTAGTCGGTCATGAGCAGGGGGCGGGCCCCGACCACGACGATGTCGTCGACGACCATGCCCACCAGGTCCTGACCGATGGTGTCGTGGATGTCGAGGGCCTGGGCGATGGCGACCTTGGTGCCTACCCCGTCGGTGGAGGTGGCCAACAGGGGGCGGCGGTAGTCGCGCAGGGTGGAGACGTCCACGAGCCCGGCGAAGCCCCCGACGCCGCCGACAACGGCCGGGGTCATGGTGGAGGCCACGGCGTCCTTCATGAGCGCGACGGCCCGGTCCCCGGCGGCGGTGTCCACGCCGGCATCGGCGTAGGTGATGGCGGGGGCGGGCTGCTCAGGCTGCTCGGGCTGCTGGGTCATGTGGGGCTCCTTGTGGACTCGGGTCGAAGGTGCGGTGGCGGGCGGAAAGGGCGAGGGCGCAGCGGGCGGCCGGTGCGCATCGCCGACGGCGGACTCGGGCGGACCGGGGCCGGCTGGGGCGCGCGGCGGGCACCGGGGCCCTGGTTAGGTCGTCGATCCCAGGGGGCTGCCGGAGGCCAGGTCCGGGCGGGTGATGCTGCCCGGCGGCACGGTGCGGCCGGCGTCGTCGGCCTCCTCGCGGCGCCGACCGCGGTAGGCGGTCGGGACGCGGCGCACCGGGATGGCGGCGCCCGTCAGGCTGCGCACGGGCGGCGGGATCGGGTAGTCGCCGGTGAAGCAGGCCAGGCACAGCTCGTCGGCCTTCTGACCGCTGGCGGCCACCATGCCCTCCACGGACAGGAAGCCCAGGGAGTCGGCGCCGATGGACTGACCGATCTCCTCCACGCTCATGCCGGTGGCGATGAGCTCGGCGCGGGTGGCGAAGTCGATGCCGTAGAAGCAGGGCCACATGACCGGCGGGGAGGAGATGCGCACGTGGACCTCGGCGGCGCCGGCCTCGCGCAGCATCCGCACCAGGGCCCGCTGGGTGTTGCCGCGCACGATGGAGTCGTCGACGACGACGAGGCGCTTGCCCTCGATGACCTCGCGCAGGGGGTTGAGCTTGAGGCGGATGCCGAGCTGGCGCAGGGTCTGGGTGGGCTGGATGAAGGTGCGCCCCACGTAGGCGTTCTTCACCAGGCCCTGCCCGTAGGGGATGCCGGAGGCCTGGGCGTAGCCGATGGCGGCGGGGGTGCCCGACTCGGGGGTGGCGATGACGAGGTCGGCCTCCACCGGGTGCTCGCGGGCCAGGGCCGCCCCCATCTCATTGCGCGAGGTGATGACGCTGCGCCCGGCGATGCGGGTGTCGGGGCGGGCCAGGTAGACGTACTCGAAGACGCAGCCGGCCCGGCGGGCGGTGGCGAAGCGCGAGGAGCGCACGCCGTCCTCGTCGATCTCGATGAGCTCGCCGGGCTCGATCTCGCGCACGAAGGTGGCGCCGACGATGTCCAGGGCAGCGGTCTCGGAGGCCACAGCCCACCCGTTGCCCAGGCGCCCGAGCACCAGGGGACGCACCCCGTGGGGGTCGCGGGCGGCGTAGAGGGTGCGCTCGTCCATGAAGACCAGGGAGAAGGCGCCGCGCAGCATGGGCAGGACCCGGCGGGCGGCCTGGTGGACGCTCAAGGGTGCCGGCGCGCTGTAGGCGGCCTCGAGCTCGGCGTCGTCGGTGATGCCTGCGGTGAGGATGTCGGCGGCCGAGTCCCAGCCCTCCAGGGCGCCGCGCTCGGAGACGAGGTTGAGCAGGGCGGCCAGGACGGCGGTGTCGGTGGAGGAGCCGCGGCCGAGCTCGCCGCTGAGGTCCTCCCCGGAGGTGGCGTGCACGGCGTCCATGAGCTCGCGGGTGTTGGTGAGGTTGCCGTTGTGGGCCAGGGCGAGGGTGGAGCCGGCCGCCGGGCCGAGCATCGGCTGGGCGTTCTCCCAGGTGGTGGCGCCCTGGGTGGCGTAGCGGACATGGCCGACGGCGATGTGGCCGGCGAGGTTGGACAGGGCCTGGTCGTCGAAGACCTGGGAGACCAGGCCGAGGTCCTTGTAGACGAGGATCTGGGAGCCGTTGGAGGTGGCGATGCCGGCCGACTCCTGGCCGCGGTGCTGGAGGGCGTAGAGGCCGAAGTAGGTCAGGCGGGAGACCTCCTCGCCAGGGGCCCAGACGCCGAAGACACCGCACTCCTCGCGCGGCGAGGGCTCGAGCTCGTCGGAGTGGTCGTCGGGCAGGGCGGTCAGGCCCGGGACGCCGGCGGGCGCTGCGGGAGCCGCAGAGACCTCGGGAGTCTCAGGGGCCGCCGGATCGGGCGGGCTCGGGCGGCTGGTCCGCCCCAGGGGCTCGGAGGAGTCGGCCCGCGGTGTGGGGCGGGCGCCGTCGGGATGGTCGAAGGTGATCTGCGTGGGGTTCTCACCGGTGCGCACACGCACAGTCTGTCACGGTCGGGCGCCGTCTGACCATTGCGTCCGCCGGAGCCGGTCCGTTTCAGGGGTGCTCCGGCCGCAGGAGCTGGAAGCGGATGCCGGAGGCGGGGTCGGCGGACAGGAGGCGGACCCGCACGCGCTCACCCACCGGGAGGCCGCCGTCTAAGGCCTTCTTGCCGGCGCGGATCTCGGTGACGACGGCGGGCTCGGCCAGGACGAGCTCGCCGCGGCCGTCGCGCTCGGAGGTGATGACGCCGTCGAAGACCTCGCCCTCGTGTCCACGCAGGACCAGGGCCTCCAGGGCGGTCAGGGCCCCGCGGCCGATGGCGCGGGCGCGCTTACCGGTCTGCTCCATGACGCCGGGCAGGTCGGGCAACGCCTGGAGGACCCACTCGGGCACAGGCGCCTGGGCGCAGGCGGCGATGCAAACCTCCTCGCCGTAGCGGTCCACGAGTCGGCGCAGCGGCGCGGTGACGTGGGCGTAGCGGGCTGCGATCGCGGAGTGGACGGCCTCCTCGGAGTCGGCGGCCTCGTCGTCGGCGGGGACCCCGACCCCGCCCACCCCGAAGGCGAGGTAGCCCGATCCGCGGAAGAGGGACATGGCCTGCTCCATGAAGGCCGCGTGGGCGGGGACGGCGTGGTCCAGGCTGCGCACGAGCCCGGGGTAGGGCTGGGCGGCCGGCCAGTCGATGCCCAGGGCCGCGGCGACGCGCCGCAGGCGGGCGTAGTCCTCGGGGCGCGCCGGCGGCAGGGTCCGCAGGATGCCGACGCCGCACTCGACCATGATCCGGGCGGCGCACATGCCGGTGAGCAGGGAGATCTGGGCGTTGTACTGCTCGGCGGGCACGGGCACGCGGTAGGCGAGCCGATAGCCGGCTGGGCCGGGGCGCTCGGTGGGGTCCGCGTCCCCCGCATCCTCGGTCGGTGACGCCGGCTCCGTTGCCTGTGTTGCCTCAGCCACCTCGACGACCTGCTCGGGCGTGGTCATGCTGATGCCGCCGCGGGCGGCCTCGCGCTCCAGGCGCAGGCGGCCGATCTCGGCCAGGAGCTCGGGCAGGTCGGCGGGCGCCTCCTGGGGCAGCGCGCCCTGCCCGTCGATGGCGGCCTGGACCTGGGCGTAGCTGAGGCGCGCCCGCGAGCGCACGAGGGCCCGCTCGACGCGGGCGGAGACGACCTCACCGCGCTCGTCGAGGTCGATGGTCCACAGGCAGGCCGGGCGCTCGGCGTCCTGAAGCAGGGAGGCGGCGCCGTGGGAGAGGACCTCCGGGTGCAGGGGCGTGGCGGCGTCGGGGGCGTAGATGGTCTCGCCGCGACGGCGCAGCTCGGTGTCCAGGGCGCCGCCGGGGGTGACGAAGGTGGCCAGGGAGGCAATGGCGTAGTGGACTCGGTAGGCGGCCGACGGCTCGGGGGCGTCCCCGGTCCCCACACCGGCCTGTGCGGGCAGGCGCTCCAGGAGCACCGCCTGGTCGAGGTCCATGGAGCCGGGCGGGTCGATGGTGACCAGCTCCAGGTCGCGGGCATCGCGGGCGCCGTCGGCCAGGAGACGGGCGGGGCCGTCCTGGGCCCAGGCGCCGGCAGCGGCCTCCGCCTCGGCGAGGGCCTCGGGCGGGAAAGCGGCAGGCACCTCGTAGTGCGCGCGCAGCGCGTCCAAGGTCCGGGCGACCTCGGCGGGCGGGGCGGTATAGGTGCTCAGGCGCATGCGACTCATGGGACGAACCTACCGGCGCCGGCCCTCAGTGCAGTGCCCAACGGGCGCGCACAGCCCCAGCCCACCCCCACACATCGACCAAAACTTCAGAATCGACGGTGGGGTCAGGT
>NZ_KV789098.1:0-3391 GCF_001807465.1 Actinomyces sp. HMSC08A09
CGGCGACAAGACCACGGAGCAGAAGACCACGGAGCGTTCCACCTCTGAGCGTCAGAACTCGGAGCAGAACACCACTGAGCGCTCGACCTCCGAGCGTCAGAGCACTGAGCAGAAGACCAGTGAGCAGAACACCACTGAGCGCTCGGCTTCTGAGAACAACAGTGGCGGCAACAAGCAGGCCGGCGGTGACAAGACCACCGAGCAGAAGGCCAGCGAGAAGAAGACCACCGAGAACAACGGTGGCGGCAACAACGGCGGAAGCAACAGCAACGCCAATGCTGGCAGCGACAAGCAGGCCGGTGGAGACAAGCAGGCCAAGGCCGGCGAGAACAAGGCCGGGGCCGACAAGGGCAACAACCTGAGCTCGAACGCCAAGGACTCCTCCTCGGAGAACCGGGCCGGCGGTGAGACCACCAAGGACAGCGGCAGCTCCCTGGCCCGTACCGGTGCCAACGGCCTGCTCTTCGGCGGAATCGCCGCATTCCTAGTCGTGGCAGGAGGCGCCGCCCTGGTGCTGCGTCGCCGCAACAAGGCCTGAGCCGCATCTGACCTGATCCGCTGACGTTCCCACGTCCATGGGAACAGCGTCGCTGCCGGGGGACGACACGCCACGTGTCGTCCCCCGGCAGCGTCGTGCCGTACCTCAGGCACTGCCGGTGTCGATCAGAAGGTGAGACAATCGCCCGGCGCGCCCCCATGGGCCGCGCATCCCTCGCAGACAGGAGTTCTTATGCCCGGTCAGAACCTGACTCGTCTTGAGGCCGCCGAGCGCAGCGCAACCGTACGGACCCAGAGCTATGACGTCGTCCTCGATCTCACGCGCGGCGAGACGGTCTTCGGCTCCACCACCACGGCGCGGTTCACGGCCACCCCGGGTTCCTCCACCTTCATCGACCTCATCGCGCCGACGGTCCGCTCCATCACGCTCAACGGCGCCCCTCTTGACCCCGCCGAGGTCTATGCGGACTCACGTATCGCGCTGAAGGATCTGGCCGCAGACAATGAGCTGGTCGTCGTCGCCGACTGCGCCTACATGCACACCGGAGAGGGGCTGCACCGCTTCACCGACCCGGCCGACGGCGAGACCTATCTCTACAGCCAGTTCGAGGTCCCCGACTCCCGGCGGGTATTCGCCGTCTTCGAGCAGCCCGATCTCAAGGCCTCCTTCACCTTCACGGTCACCGCGCCGGCGAACTGGACGGTGCTGTCCAACTCCCCCACTCCTGACCCGACTCCCACCGAGGCCGCCGATGGTTCAGGGGACGCCCACACCTTCGCCTTCGCCCCCACCGAGCCCATGAGCTCCTACGTCACGGCCATCGTCGCCGGGCCCTATGTCGGTGCGACCGACGAGTACGTCGCCGGAGACGGACGCGTCGTGCCCCTGGGGGTCTACTGCCGAAAGAGCCTGGTCGAGCACATGGACTCAGAGGAGATCCTGGACCTGACCAAACGGGGCTTCGCCTACTACGAGGATCTGTTCGCCACCCCCTACGCCTTCACCAAGTACGACCAGATCTTCGTTCCCGAGTTCAACGCCGGGGCGATGGAGAACGCCGGTTGCGTCACCCACCGCGACGACTACATCTTCCGCTCCAGGCCCGTCGAGGCCCGTGTGGAGCGGCGAGCCGTGACGATCCTGCACGAGCTGGCTCACATGTGGTTCGGGGACATGGTCACCATGACCTGGTGGAACGACCTGTGGCTCAACGAGTCCTTCGCCGAGTACACCTCCACCCTGGCCACCGCCGAGATCACCCGTTGGAACCAGGCCTGGACGACCTTCCAGACCCTGGAGAAGGGGTGGGCCTACAACCAGGACCAGCTGTCCTCCACCCACCCCGTGGCCGCGGAGATCCACGACCTGCACGACGTCGAGGTCAACTTCGACGGCATCACCTACGCCAAGGGGGCCTCGGTCCTGGCCGCGCTCGTGGGATACGTGGGCCGGGAGAACTTCTTCGCCGGCATCCAGCGCTACCTGGCGGCACACGCCTACGCCAACGCCGAGCTGAGCGACCTGCTCCGCGAGCTGGAGGAGGTCTCGGGACGCGACCTGAGTACCTGGACCCGCCTGTGGCTCCAGGAGGCCGGTGTGACGACCCTACGCACGCAATTGGCCACCGATGCCGACGGCCTCATCACCCAGGCGGCCGTCCGCCAGGAGATCCCCGCCGACTCACCGGCCTCGCTGCGCCCACACCGGGTGGCGATCGGCTGCTACAACCTGACCGGCCAGGGAGCCGAGGCGCGCCTGGAGCGCACCAACCGCATCGAGCTCGATGTCGACGGCGAGCTGACCGAGGTTCCCGAGCTGGTCGGCGCCAAGCGGGCGGATGTCCTCGTCCTCAACGACGACGACCTCACCTACGCCAAGGTCCGCCTCGATGAGGACTCACTGTCCTTCGGCCTCGAGCACATCGAGGCCTTCACCGACTCCCTGCCGCGCTCGATCGTCCTGGCCTCGGCCTGGGACATGGTGCGCGACGGCGAGCTCGCCGCCTCCCGTTTCCTCGACGCTGCCCTGCGGGCGCTGGGCGTGGAGGAGCATTCCTCGGTCATCCAGGGACTGCTGGGACGTATCACCACCTGCCTGTCCGGTTTCCTGCCCCCGGCCGTACGCCGCGACCTCGCCCCGGGCACCGCCGACCGGCTGCTGGGGCTGGCGCGGGCGGCCCAGCCCGGCAGCGACAAGCAGCTCCAGCTGGTCCGGGCCCTGGCCGCTCACGCCGTCACCGATGAGCAGCTCGACGTCGTCGCCGGGCTTGTGGAGGGGAGCCAGGCTCTGGGCGGTCTCGACGTCGACCAGGACCTGCGCTGGGACCTGCTGATCGGCCTGGTGGCAGCCGGCCGCAGCGGGGAGGAGCAGATCCGCGCTGAGGAGGCCCGGGACCGCACGACCACGGGACGCGAGCGCGCCGCCGAGGCCCGGGCGTCGATTCCGACCCCGGAGGCGAAGCAGGCCACCTGGCGGGCCCTCGTCGACGACGCCTCCATGCCCAATGAGACCCAGGTGCGCGTCCTGCGGGGCCTGACCAATGTCGAGCGCCACCCCGAGCTGCTGGCTCCCTTCGTGGGGGCGTATGTGGAGGCCATCGACTCCGTGTGGTCCTCGCGCACCTTCCACATGGCTGAGAACCTGCTGACCGGCTTGTGGTCCTGTGCCACGGTGGGCCTTGCGGGCGCTGACGACCCTGCCGCCGCCCTGACGGGATGGTTGGAGTCCCACGCCCAGGCTCCGGCCGCACTGCGGCGGATCGTGCGAGAGAACCTCGACGACACGCTGCGCGTGGCCAGAGCGCAGGCCGCTGAGGCCCGGAGCGTCCAGTAGCCGCCTCGGGTCCCGGTCCGGGGCGCAACCCGGACCGGGACCCGACGACACCATGAGTTG
>NZ_KV789099.1:0-2062 GCF_001807465.1 Actinomyces sp. HMSC08A09
TGGCCGGCCACCCCAGTGCGGGGTGGCCGGCCACCGTTGATGAACGTGGTCGTTCTCAGTCGCGGGGCTTCTCGCGCATCTCCCAGGTCTCGATGACGTCGCCCTCGGCGAGGTCCTTGAAGCCCAGGTTGATACCGCACTCGTAGCCCTCGCGGACCTCGGTGACGTCGTCCTTCTCGCGGCGCAGCGTCTCGATGGACAGATCGCCGTTGATGACGACGCCGTCGCGCACCAGGCGGGCCTTGGTGCCCCGCTTGATGATGCCCGAGCGGACGATGGAGCCGGCGATGGAGCCGAACTTCGAGGAGCGGAAGATCTGCCGGATCTCGGCGGTACCGAGCTCGACCTCCTCGTAGACGGGCTTGAGCATGCCCTTCATGGCGGCCTCGACGTCCTCGATCGCGTTGTAGATGACCGAGTAGAACTTCATGTCGACGCCCTCGCGGTCGGCGATCTCCGAGACTCGCTCGGCGGGCCGGACGTTGAAGCCGATGATGACGGCGGAGTCCACCGTGGCCAGGTTAACGTCGTTCTGTGTGATGGCACCCACGCCGCGGTGGATGACGCGCAGCGCGACCTCCTCGCCCACGTCGATCTTGAGCAGGGAGTCCTCCAGGGCCTCGACCGCACCCGAGCTGTCGCCCTTGAGGATGAGGTTGAGGGTGTCGACCTTGCCTTCCTTGAGGACATCGGTGAGGTTCTCCAGGGAGACCCGCTTGCGGCGCTTGGCCAGCAGGGCGGCGCGCTCGGCGGCCTCACGCTTGTCGGCGATCTGGCGGGCCGTGCGGTCGTCGGGGGCGACGATGAAGGAGTCACCGGCGCTGGGCACGTTGGTCAGACCCAGGACCAGGGCCGGGCGGGCAGGGCCGGCCTCGGTGAGGTTCTCCCCGTGCTCGTTGAACATGGCACGCACACGCCCGTAGGCGCTTCCGGCCACGATCGGGTCACCGACCCGCAGCGTGCCGCGCTCGACCAGGATGGTGCTCACGGCGCCGCGGCCCTTGTCGAGCTTGGCCTCGATGGTCACGCCGCGGGCCTCGGTGTCCGGGTTGGCCCGCAGGTCCAGGGCGGCATCCGCGGTCAGCAGGACGGCCTCGAGGAGCTCGTCGATGTGGAGACGCTGCTTGGCGGAGATGTTCACGAACATCGTGTCGCCGCCGTACTCCTCGGGGACCAGACCGTACTCGGTGAGCTGGCCACGGATCTTGTCCGGGTTGGCGCCCTCCTTGTCGATCTTGTTGACTGCCACGACGATCGGCACGTTGGCCGCCTGGGCGTGGTTGAGGGCCTCGACGGTCTGGGGCATGACGCCGTCGTCGGCGGCCACGACGAGGATGGCGATGTCGGTCACCTCGGCACCGCGGGCACGCATGGCCGTGAAGGCCTCGTGACCGGGGGTGTCGATGAAGGTGATCGGACGCTCCTCGTCGTTCAGGTTGACGCGCACCTGGTAGGCGCCGATGGACTGAGTGATGCCCCCGGCCTCACCGGCGACGACGTCGGTGGAGCGGATGGCGTCCAGCAACTTGGTCTTACCGTGGTCGACGTGACCCATGACCGTGACCACCGGGGGCCGGGGCACGAGGTTGGCGTCGTCCTCGTCGGGCTCGAGGTCGATGTCGAAGGACTCCAGGAGCTCGCGGTCCTCGTCCTCGGGCGAGACGATCTGGACGTTGTAACCCAGCTCGGCGCCCAGGAGGGCGAAGGTGTCCTCGTCGAGGGACTGGGTGGCCGTGGCCATCTCACCGAGGTGGAACAGGACGGTCACCAGGGCCGCGGGGTTGGCGTTGATCTTCTCGGCCAGGTCCGTGAGCGTGGCTCCCTGGCGCACGCGCACCGGGGTGGAGCCGTCACCGCGCGGGACGATGACACCGCCGATCGACGGCGCGCTCTGCTGCTCAAACTCCTGGCGCTTGGCCCGCTTGGACTTGCGTCCCCGCGGGGCACCGCCACCGCGCCCGAAGGCGCCCTGGGTGGAACCGCGACCGCCGCGGCCACCGCGGGGTCCGCCGAAGCCGCCGCCCGGACGACCGCCGCCACCGGGACGACCGCCGCCGCCGGG
>NZ_KV789100.1:0-25151 GCF_001807465.1 Actinomyces sp. HMSC08A09
GGGCGCGAGCATCATGCTCGCGCCCCCGCCCCGTTTCTCTCCCCACTCATCGACATCCCTCACCGTCTGCTCCCCGGGGCGCCCTCCTCGAGCACGTCTTCTGCGTGGGCCTGGTCCCTGGCACGGTCCCATGGCACGGCCCCATGGTGTGTCTGACCGCCGGGGTTGACGCTCATCGTGGCCCGGTGCCCACCCGGACGGGGTAGGCTGTGCCAAGCCTGCCCACCGAACCCAGGAGACATAGCGCAATGAGTCAGGAACCGGCTCGTGACGACCGCGTCGCCCACGGCACGCACCCCAGACGTGTTCTACTCAAGCTCTCCGGTGAGGTCTTCGGCGGCGGAGCCATAGGCCTGGACCCCGACGTCGTCTCCGACGCCGCCCGCCAGATCGCCGAGGCCGTGCGCGCCGGAGTCCAGGTCTCCGTCGTCGTCGGAGGCGGGAACTTCTTCCGCGGCGCCGAGCTCTCCTCGCGCGGCATGGACCGCGCCCGCGCCGACTACATGGGCATGCTGGGAACCGTCATGAACGCCCTGGCCCTGCAGGACTTCATTGAGAAGGCGGGGGTGCCCGCCCGTGTCCAGACCGCCATCGCCATGGGACAGGTCGCCGAGTCCTACATCCCCCTGCGCGCCATCCGCCACATGGAGAAGAACCGCGTCGTCGTCTTCGGCGCCGGTGCCGGCCTGCCCTACTTCTCCACGGACACCGTCTCGGCCCAGCGCGCCCTGGAGACCCACTGCGACGAGCTGCTCGTGGGCAAGAACGGGGTCGACGGCGTCTACACCGCCGACCCCCGCAAGAACCCCGATGCCCGGCGCCTGGACCAGCTCACCTACGAGCGCGCCCTGGCCGACGGCCTCCAGGTGGTCGACGCCTCCGCCTTCGCCCTGTGCCGCGACAACGGCCTGACCATGCGCGTCTTCGGCATGGGGGAGCCCGGCAACATCACCCGAGCCCTGCTGGGTGAGAGAATCGGGACACTCGTCAGCTGCGACTGACCCGGCTGCGAGCTCAGACGGGCCGCCGAGGGCCCCTTCGAGCTCCGTGACCGCATGCAGCGCAGACGGCCGGCACACCCTCCCAACCCGCAGCCATCCCCGCGATGGCCGATCACTACCTGACGAACCCACGACCGCCCAGTAAAGGAAGCACCATGATCGACGACGTCATGCTCGAGGCCGAGGACAAGATGGACAAGGCCCTCCAGGCCGCCAAGAGCGAGCTGGCCACCATCCGCACCGGCCGCGCCAACCCCTCGATGTTCAACGGGATCGTCGTGGACTACTACGGCGCCCCCACCCCGCTCCAGCAGCTCGCCTCCCTGACGATCCCCGAGGCCCGCACCGTCCTGGTCAGCCCCTTCGACCGCTCCGCCATGAAGGACATCGTCACCGCCATCCGCGAGTCCGACCTCGGCGTCAACCCCACCGATGACGGCACCGTCATCCGCGTCACCCTGCCGGCACTGACCGAGGAGCGCCGTAAGGACTACGTCAAGCTCGCCCGCTCCCGCGCCGAGGACTCCCGCGTCCAGGTGCGCGGTATCCGCGGCAAGGCCAAGAAGGAGCTCGAGGCCATCAAGAAGGACGGCGAGGCCGGCGAGGACGACGTCAAGCGCGCCGAGCACGAGCTCGACGGCCTCACCAAGCGCTTCGTCGAGCAGATCGACGCCGCCCTGAGCGCCAAGGAGGCCGAGCTGCTCGAGGTCTGAGCCGCCTTCTCCCGGGAGCGGCCGCGCCACCGTCCGGCCTCCCGCCCTGTCCCGTCAACCCCTGTGAGCCCCGTGTCGCCTCTGCTGAACCCGCGCCCCACGCGCAACCACGACCCCCTGCCCGCCACCGGGCGGGCGGGACGCAACCTGCCCGCCGCCATCGGGGTGGCGGTCGTGCTCATCGCCGTGGTCCTGGGGTCCCTGGCCTTCTACAAGGTCATCTTCGTGGGCGTCGTCGTCCTGGCCGTGTGCGGGGCGCTGTGGGAGCTGGCGGCGGCCTTCGCCCGCAAACGCATCCGCCTGCCCCTGGCGCCGCTGTGGCTGGGGACCCTGGGAATCTCCGTGTGCGCCTGGGAGGTGGGAGCGGAGGCGGCCTTCGGGGCCTACGTCGCCACCGTCGGCGCCTGCGTCCTGTGGAGCTTCATGGACCAGGCTGAGGCGGAGGTCGGCACCGTCCTGGAGCAGGCCGGCCACGACATCCCTCGCACCGAGGCCCACGACGAGGTCCGCCGCTCGCGCTCCAGCGCCGCGGCCGCCTCGGTCTTCGCCGCCACCTACCTGCCCTTCCTGGCCGGCTTCGCGGTCCTGCTCCTGGTGCAGGAGCACGGAGTGGGAAAAGTCATGATGCTCATCGCCCTGGCGGCCGCCAACGACACCGGCGGGTGGATGGCCGGCATCACCTTCGGCCGTCACCCCCTGGCGCCCTCGGTCTCACCCAAGAAGTCCTGGGAGGGGCTCATGGGCTCCCTCATCGCAGCCGTCGCCACCGGTGCCGGCTGCGTCTGGGCCATCGGCGGCCCCTGGTGGACCGGAGCCGCACTGGGCGCCTGCACCGTGATCGTCTCCACCCTGGGAGACCTGGGGGAGTCCCTGCTCAAGCGGGACCTGGGACTCAAGGACATGGGCACGCTCCTGCCCGGGCACGGCGGAATCATGGACCGGCTCGACTCGATCCTCGTGGCCGCTCCACTTGTCTACGCCTTCACCCTCCTGGTGAAATAGGGACGCATGCCGCACCCACCCCTATCGACCAGCCCGGCCCTCCCCAGCCCCGGGACACGAGGAGCACGAGCGTGAGTCCATCGCGAGCACAGCAGCGCCCCCGGCGCCCGCAGCCCGTCAGCATCACCGGACGGCCACATGACGGCCGGGTCCAGGTCATGCCCACCGACCAGCCCCCGGAGGGCGCCACCAGCCCCGACGCCAAACCGCGCCTGTCCTTCGCGGTGCCCGCCGCGCGCGGCAAGGCCCCCCGCCACCTGGCCGACCTCGACCTGTCCGGGCGCAAGGCCGCCTGCAAGGACTCGGGCCTGCCCTCCTTCCGGGCCGACCAGCTCTCACGGCACTACTTCACGCACTTCACCCGCGACAGTGCGGACATGACCGACCTGCCCGCCGCCCAGCGCGAGCAGCTGTGCGCCGAGCTGCTGCCCGAGCTCATCACCCCGGTACGCGCCCTGCGCGCCGACGGCGGGCGCACCATCAAGCACCTGTGGGAGCTGCACGACGGCGTGCGCGTCGAGAGCGTCCTCATGCGCTACAAGGAGCGCACCACCCTGTGCGTCTCCTCCCAGGCCGGCTGCGGCATGGCCTGCCCCTTCTGCGCCACCGGTCAGATGGGCCTGACCCGCAACCTGTCCACCGGGGAGATCGTGGAGCAGGTGCGCCACGCCGCCCAGGCCTCGGCCGCTGGGGAGCTGACCGGGGGACCGGCCCGCCTGTCCAACGTGGTCTTCATGGGCATGGGCGAGCCGATGGTCAACTACAAGAACGTCGTCGGCGCCCTCCACCGGCTCATCGACCCGGCCCCGGAGGGCTTCGGCCTGTCGGCGCGTGGCATCACCGTCTCCACCGTGGGACTCGTCCCCCTCATCCGCCGACTCGCCGGCGAGGGGCTGCCGGTGACCCTGGCCGTCTCCCTGCACGCCCCCGACGACGAGCTGCGCGACGAGCTCATCCCCGTCAACTCCAAGTGGAAGGTCGGCGAGCTGCTCGACGCCGCCCACGACTACTTCCTGGCCACCGGCCGGCGCGTGTCCATCGAGTACGCGCTCATCAAGGACATGAACGACCACGCCTGGCGCGCCCAGCTGCTCGCTGACGAGCTCAACCGCAGGGACACCGGATGGGCCCATGTCAACCCCATCCCGCTCAACCCCACTCCGGGCTCCATCTGGACCTGCTCGGAGGTTGCGGTTCAGGATATGTTCGTCGACACGCTCCGGCGTGCCGGAATTACCACGACAGTGCGAGACACTCGAGGCAGCGACATCGACGGTGCCTGCGGTCAGCTCGCGACCGAGGTACTCAACCAGGAGAGGGTCAAGACGACATGAGCGACATGTTCCCCAAGTCAGCGCTCCTGCGACCGGGCTACCGCCCCGAGCAGGTGGACCGCTACTTCGAGACGGCTCACGAGATCTACGACGCCGGTGAGCTCGACGAGATGGACTCCGAGGGCGTGCGCACTGTCGCCTTCGACGTCGTCCTGCGCGGCTACCAGCCCCAGGCCGTGGACGCCGCCCTCGACCGGCTCGAGGCCGCCTTCCTCCAGCGCCGTCGCGCGGCCTTCGTGGCCAAGAACGGCCGCCAGGCATGGATGGACCAGGTCACCCAGCTCGCCACCACCCTCTACCCGCGTCTGCTGCGCCCGGCCGGCGAGCGCTTCGCCCCGGCCTCCGGGCAGGGGTACGACAAGACCGACGTCGATGCCCTCATGGACCGTATCGCCGGCTACTTCGACTCCGACACCACCCTGACCTCCAGCGAGGTGCGCGGAGCGGTCTTCCGTCGAGCCCGGGGGAACAAGGCCTACGGGGAGCCCAGCGTCGACCGTTACCTGGCGCGCGTCGTCGAGGTCCTGCTGTCCGTCGAGTGAGTCACGCCCGTCGAGCCCGTCCTGAGGAAACCCGCCACCCCATGACCAGCCACGCACCAGCGCCCTCCCACAACCCACAGCGACTGGTCCTCCTGGGATCCACCGGGTCGATCGGCACCCAGACCCTCGAGGTCCTCTCCCGCCTGGGGGAGCACGCCCCGCGAGTGGTCGCCCTGGCCGCCGGCGGATCGCGCCTGGAGCTCCTGGCCCGCCAGGCCATCACCTGGGAGGTTCCCGTCGTGGCCGTCACCGGCAGGGGAGAGGATCTCGCCGAGCGCCTGCGCCAGGCCCTGAGAGCCGCAGCCGCCCAGGCCGGCAGCCCCGACCCGGTCACCACCATTCTCACCGGCCCCGACGCCGCCACCACGGCGGTCCAGGCCGCCGAGCTCGGGGCCGGCGACACGGTCGTCAACGGCATCACCGGCTCGGTGGGACTGCTGCCCACGCTGGCCGCCCTGGCCAGTGGCGCCCGCCTGGCCCTGGCCAACAAGGAGTCCCTCGTCGTCGGGGGCGCCCTGGTCCGCCAGGCGCTGACCCGACCTGGCCAGATCGTCCCCGTGGACTCCGAGCACTCCGCCATCGCCCAGGCCCTGGCCAGCGGCCGCCACGAGAAAGGACTGACCAGTCCCGTCCTCAGCGGACGCAGCGAGGTGCGGCGGCTGGTCCTGACCGCCTCCGGCGGCCCCTTCCGCGGGCGCAGCCGCGCCGAGCTCACCGGGATCAGTGCCGCCGCCGCTCTCAAGCACCCCACCTGGGACATGGGGCCGGTGGTGACCATCAACTCCTCGACCCTCATCAACAAGGGGCTCGAGCTCATCGAGGCCCACCTCCTGTTCGACGTGGCACCCGAGCGGATCGACGTCGTCGTCCACCCCCAGTCCGTCATCCACTCCATGGTGGAGTTCACCGACGGCGCCACCATCGCCCAGGCCTCCCCACCCGACATGCGCCTGCCCATCGCCCTGGGCCTGACCTGGCCCGAGCGCCCCGACCTGTCGGGCCTGGTGACTCCCAACGACTGGCGCGAACCGGTCAGCTGGACCTTCGAGCCGCTGGACGGTGCCGCCTTCCCCGCCGTCGACCTGGCCCGCAGCGCCGTGGCGGCCTCCGACACCCACCCGGCCGTCCTCAACGCGGCCAACGAGCAGGCCGTCGCCGCCTTCCTCGCCGGCGGCCTGGAGTGGCTCGACATCGTCGAGATCGATGCGGCCGTCGTCGGCGAGCACGAGGGCCTGACCGGCCCGGGCCTCGACGACGTCCTGGCCGTGGAGACCTGGGCACGCGCCCGCGCCGACGAGCTCATCGCGGCACGAAACGGAGGAACGCACTCGTGAGCACCACCCTGGCCTACATCCTGGGCATCGTCATCCTCGTCATCGGGATCGGTGTCTCAGTGGCCCTTCACGAGCTCGGGCACATGATCCCCGCCAAGAAGTTCGGCGTGAAGGTACCCGAGTACTTCATCGGCTTCGGCCCGAAGATCTGGTCGTTCAAGCGCGGGGAGACCGAGTACGGCGTCAAGGCCATCTGGCTGGGCGGCTACGTCAAGCTCGTCGGCATGCTGCCACCGGCCAGGCCCGGCAGGCCGGACCGCCGACGCAAGGACGGAAGCCTGGGCATGGTGGGCGAGGCGCGCGCCGAGGCCCTGGAGGAGATCCAGCCCGGCGAGGAGCACCGGGCCTTCTACCACCTCAGCGTCCCCAAGAAGCTCATCGTCATGGCCGGGGGAATCCTCACCAACCTGGTCCTGGGGATCGTGCTGCTGGCCGTGGCCGTCGGCGTGGTCGGCATCCCCGGACGCACGACGACGCTGTCGACCGTGGCGCCCTGCGTGTCGTCGAACATCGACGCGGGCACCCCCTGCCAGGACTCCGACCCAGTCGGCCCAGCCAGCGCCGCCGGCATACGGGTCGGCGACAGGATCGTCTCCTGGGGCGGGGTGAAGGTCTCCACCTGGGAGGAGCTGCAGGCCCGGATCGCCGCCCAAGGCACCAGCCCCACCGAGGTCATCATCGAGCGCGACGGAGTCGAGCGCACCGTGAGAGTCACTGCGGTCGAGGCCCAGCGCACCGTTCGCGACGCGCAGGGCGCCCCGGTCAAGGACGCCTCCGGAGCCGTGCGCACCCAGGCCCGCCCCTATGTCGGCATCTCCCCGTCGCTGGGAACCATTCCCCTGAGCCCCACCAAGATCCCCGGCATCATCGGGCAGGCCATCGGTGGGACGGTCAAGGCCATCGCCACCCTGCCGGTGGGCCTCTATCACGCCGTCCAGGCGGCGCTGGGCGTTGAGCAGCGCAGCGCCGACAGCGGCGTTGTGGGCCTGGTGGGCATGGGACGCATGGCCGGAAACGCCACCAGCGGCGGTGTGGCCGGAGGCGGCGCAGTCCCCCTGTCGATGCGGGTGAGCACCATGCTCATGCTGCTGGGCAGCCTCAACCTGGCGCTGTTCGCCTTCAACCTGGTGCCCCTGCTGCCACTGGACGGCGGGCACGTGCTCGGAGCCTGCTGGGAGGGCATCCGGCGCTCGATCGCCAAGGCGCAGGGCAAGCCCGATCCGGGCCCGGTGGACACGGCCAGGATGCTGCCCGTCGGTCAGGTCGTCTTCGGGCTGCTCATCGCCATGGCCCTGGTCCTGGTGTGGGTGGATATCGCCGCGCCGCTGTGAGGCCCGCAGGGTCTGGCAGGGCGTGAGCAAATCGGTACCGGCGGGAGCGATGCCACACACCTGAGGTGCAGGGCCTGGCAGGGCGGGTGACATACTGGACGGGTGACTGAAGCGATCGCTCTTGGCATCCCTACGATGCGTGCCCAGGCCCCGGTCCTGGCAGCGCGCCGACCCACCCGCAAGATCCAGGTCGGCAGCCTCAACGTCGGTGGAGACGCACCCATCACCGTGCAGTCGATGACCACCACGAAGACCCACGACATCGGTGCCACTCTGCAGCAGATCGCTGAGCTGACGGCCGCGGGCTGCGACATCGTGCGCGTGGCCTGCCCCACCGACAAGGACGCCGAGGCACTGCCGATCATCGCCAAGCAGTCCCGCATCCCCGTCATCGCGGACATCCACTTCAACCCCAAGTACGTCTTCGCCGCCATCGAGGCGGGCTGCGGCGCGGTGCGCGTCAATCCCGGCAACATCCGCAAGTTCGACGACCAGGTCGCCGACATCTGCAAAGCCGCCTCCGACGCCGGCGTCTCCCTGCGCATCGGCGTCAACGCCGGTTCCCTGGACAAGCGCCTGCTCAAGAAGTACGGGAAGGCCACCCCCGAGGCGCTCGTGGAGTCGGCCACCTGGGAGGCCGGGCTCTTCGAGGAGAACGACTTCCACGACTTCAAGATCTCCGTCAAGCACCACGACGTCGTCACCATGGTGCAGGCCTACCGGCTCCTGTCGGAGGCCGGCCAGTGGCCCCTGCACCTGGGCGTGACCGAGGCCGGCCCGGCGTTCCAGGGCACGATCAAGTCCTGCGCCGCCTTCGGCACCCTGCTGGCCGAGGGCATCGGCGACACCATCCGGGTCTCGCTGTCCGCCCCTCCGGTCGAGGAGGTCAAGGTGGGCACCAAGCTGCTGGAGTTCATGGGGCTGCGCGAGCGCCAGCTCGAGATCGTCTCCTGTCCCTCCTGCGGCCGGGCCCAGGTGGACGTGTGGACCCTTGCCGAGGAGGTGGAGGCGGGACTCAAGAAGGTCACCGCTCCGCTGCGCGTGGCCGTCATGGGCTGCGTCGTCAACGGCCCCGGCGAGGCCCGCGAGGCGGACCTGGGCTGCGCCTCGGGCAACGGCAAGGGCCAGATCTTCGTGCGCGGCCAGGTCGTTGAGACCGTCCCGGAGGACCAGGTCGTCGAGACCCTCCTCAAGCACGCCGAGGCCATGGCCGCAGAGATGGCCGAGGAGCTCGGGGAAGAGGCCCTGGCCGGCACCAGCCCCATGGTCTCCGCAGCCGGCTGAGGACCGGTGAGGGCCGGGCGCCTCCAGCGCCGGCCCGGGCCTGACGGGTATGAGCTTCCTGCGGCACCGCGACACGAGACGCGCTCAGCGTCACGCCGACCGCCTGACACCGGTTCCCTCCGATCAGGTGTCGGGAGTCATGTCGCTGTGTGCTCTGGAACCGGTCTGTGCCGTGAGCCTGGTCCAGCAGATGCAGCGCTGGACCCGCTGGGGACGCGGAGACGTCGTCGCCCTGGGCGGACTGGCACAGCCCGTCGCCGCCGCCTGGTCGGTCGGCTCCCTCATGCCCTTCGGCCTGGCCGGACGCCCCGAGCACGGTCTGCGGGCGGCCGATGCCGGCGAGATCCGGGCACTGGCCGAGCACTGCCGACCCCGCCTGTCCAGGCACGGCTCGGTCTGCGGGCCGGCCCCGGACGTTGCGGCGATCTGGGGAGCGCTCAGCGAGCAGGGAGTGCGTTCCCGCCAGGAGCGCTGGAAGCAGCCGGTCCTGGCCGCACCTCGCCCGGCCGCGGGGCTGAGCGTCGGGCACCGGCCCCGTCACCCCTCCCTGTCCTGGGTGGGGCAGGCGGTCCGCCGGGCGCAGCCAAGTGAGACGGAGATGGTCCTTCCGGCCTCGGTGGACATGTTCATCGGTGAGCTCGGTTACGACCCCACCACCGATGGTTCCGGATACCGACGTCACGTCGGCTGGCTCATCGAGCAGGGGCGCAGCTACGTCGTCCTCGACGACGGCGCAGGAGGTCCTGTCCAGCCCGGAACGCCCCGGGCGGTGGCCTTCAAGGCCGACGTCGGGGCCCTGTGGCACTCCCCGACAGGCGGCGTCGCCCAACTGACCGGCGTGTGGACCCGCCCCGACCTGCGTGGGCGGGGAGTCGGGGCGGCGGCACTGGCCGGGGTGGTGGACGCCGTGCGCCGGGACCATGTCGGCGCCGACGGCGTCGTGAGCCTCTACGTCAACGACTACAACGCCCCCGCTCTGGCGCTCTACCGCTCCCTGGGCTTTGAGCAGGTGGGTCTGTTCGCCACCGTGCTCCTGTGAATGTTCCCGGTGGGACCGCAAGGACGATGCGGTTTTGTTACACGGCGCCTGCAAAGTCATGGTGAACAACATATGGAGCGTCTTGGGCGGCTCGCCTACGATCACCAATCGTGCGCAGTACGGATGACGTCGACTCCGAGAACACGGAGCGTCAGAACAACATCGAGGTATGGAATGACCTCGTATCACCCACAGACTTGATTGTCTGTCTCCTGATATCGGTGATATGCGTCGTCGCGGCGGTGCTGTTCTCCGTTTATCTCGGAGGCAAGCCGCTGTTCTGGGGGCTGGGGGCCTCCACTATCGGTTTTATCGCCTGCTGCTTCCTTGTGACTCCTAAACGTGAGGTCACCATTGTCGATGAGCTGAACGTCGGGGCGAGTGAAAGGGGAGACCAGTGACTGTGAGCCTTCTCCTCATGATGGCGGCTGCCATCCTGGCTGCCGTGGTCCTCTACACCTTCATCGGTTTCATCCCCGGGACCGATGAGACCGGGGTGCTGGCCCCCGTCACTCTGGCGATCATCCTGGCTGGGGCACCACCGCACGTAGTGCTCGCCTTCTTCATCTCCGCCGTGGTCACGCTCAACCTCATGAACGGGATCCCGACGGCGCTGGTGGGACTGCCCGGCGGAGTCATGTCCGCTCCGCTCATGGATCACGCCATGGTGCTGCGCAACAAGGGCCTGGCCTCAGACACGATCCGGAAGATGGCGGTGGGGTCGGCTATCGGAACCCTTATCTCCATTCCCCTGAGCTTCCTCCTCGCCGGTCTGCTGCTGCCCATGGCCGACTGGATCAAGTCCAACTCCGATATCGTCCTGGCTGTCGGAGCCGTGATTCTGGCACTGCTCGGAAAGAACCGAATTCTCTCCCTGGTATCGATTCTTCCCATGGCACTTCTGTTCCAGGCGCTTCCGGCGCTCTACCGAGGGGCGGGAATTATCCCTGAGAAGGCCAGTGTCAATACCTCCTTCTTCCTCGGTATCACCGTGGGGCCCATGCTCCTGACCCTCCTGGAGCTGCTCAATGCCAAGCGCCGGGAGGCACTGCCGCACGGCAATCGCACCAAGGCCGAGCTGCTGCGATCCGGTTTCGAGCGACAGGCGTTGTGGCCGGGGCGGCTCATCACGAGGTCCGAGGGCTGGTGGAGTGCCGCCATGGCCGCCGTCTCCACCCCGCTGTTCATTCTCAGCCCGGTGGGCCTGACCTTCCTGCTGGGCGAGGCCTCCGTGGCCCGCCAGAAGGAGGACCGGGTGCCCCGCGCGCAACGTGCAGTGACCGTCATGAGCGCCCTGACCCACTCGACCTACCTGGCCGGCGTCATCATTCCACTGGTGGCACTCGGGGTCCCGATCTCCGGTGTGTCCGTCGGCCCCGCCGGTCCGCTGTTCAATGCGGGCTCGGTCTACACCAAGCAGCACAACCTGCACCACCTGCTGGATCTGCCCGGATTCATCATCACCGTGACCATCGGGGCTCTTGCCGCGGTTACGATCACGTACGTCATCGCCGTGCGCTGGTCCTCGCAGATCACCTACTTCGTCATGCGTCGCATTCCCCACGAGGCGGTGCTGGCGCTGTTCGTCGCCTTCGTCCTCCTGCTGGCATACATCGACGCCGACCAGAAGGCAGGCCTGGCCAATGTCTTCGGGGTCCTGCTTGTGGGCATTGCGTGCGGGTCGCTCAATCGACTGGGGGTCTCCTACGGCGTCCAGTTCATGTCCCTCTACGCGGCCCCCGGCATCGTCAAGGCCCTGGCCGCTCTGGCCTGATCTCCTTCTCGCGGGATGCGGCGGAGGTTGGGAACCGGCCTCCGCCGCACGTCTGTTGCGATCGGCCACGCAAGACTCCGATGCTGAGTCCTCATACCAGCACTCGATGAGTCAGTCGGAGTTTGGGGCAGAGGGGACGATCTCCGTTGACGGAAGCACCTAGTGACGGTCAGCTATCGCTGCGGTGTGCCAGACCGGTCAGATCGACGCCGAGCAGACGGGCCCGCTCAGCGGTGCTCCCGGTGACGAGAACATCGGTGCGACGCAGCTGAGAGACATCGGCCGCTCCCAGCAGGGTCATGAGCGTGCGCACGTGCTCGCTCCAGGTGTGCAGCTCTTGGCACAGGGCCTCGGGGCCCTCCTTGACCAGGGTGCGCAGGATGTGCCCGGAGGCGCCGACGGCACAGGCTCCCAGGGCCAGCGACCGGACGACGTCGAGTGGGTTGCGCACGCCGCCGGAGGCCAGTACCGGCAGGCTGACCGGCTCCGAGCCGCTCAGCGACTCCAGCAGGCACAGCGCCGTCGACTGGCCCCAGCCGACCAGGTAGGACAGGTCGCGCTGCGGTCGGCGCTCGTTCTCAATGGCGATGAAGTCCGTGCCTCCGGCCCCAGCCACGTCGACGGCCGCGACGCCGGTGCGCGCCAGGGCCTCGATCGTTCGGCGTGAGAGCCCGAATCCCACCTCTTTGACCACCACCGGGATGGGCACGGCCGCAACGATGCCGGCGATCGCCTCGCTCCAGCCGGTGAAGTCGCGGTCGCCCTCGGGCATGACCAGCTCCTGGGCCGCGTTGAGGTGGATCTGCAGGGCGTTGGCCTCCAGCATCTCCACGGCCTGCAGTGCCTCCTGAGGGCTGACGGTCGGTCCGACATTGGCCAGGACGAAGGCGCCCGGGGCCCGGTGTCGGATGACGTGGAAGCCGTCCGCTCGCTCGGGGTCACGCAGGGCCACGTGCTGGGAACCGCAGGCGATCGCGACTCCCGCCTCAGCGGCCGCCTCGGCCAGACCGGCATTGATAGCCGCTGTTGTCTGCGTTCCGCCGGTCATGGCGTTGATGTAGAACGGGACCTCCCAGCGGCAGCCCAGGACGGTGGTGCCGATATCGACCTGCTCGGCGCTGACCCCCGGTAGGCTGTGATGGATGAAGGAGACGTCGTCGAAGGCGCCGGCGCGGTCCTGACCGTGCAGACGCATCGCCAGCTCCAGGTGCTCGTCCTTACGGGAGGCCCGTTGCGAGGTGATGGGCTCGTGGCTCATGGGGTGACCTTAATGGGGGAGACGGTCGAGGAATCAGCACGTGCCTCAGCGGGGTCGGCTGCGCAGACAGCGGATGAGTCCCGGCTGTAGACCGACAGGTCCAGAGGCCGTATCCCGGCCGTCTCCCACGCGGCTCGCAGTGCAACCAGGTCCGTGGCCGGTGGGCACAGGGCGATTCCGCAGTCCCCGCCCCCAGCGCCAGAGCTCTTAGCCGTTGCCCCGTGGTCGAGCGCGATCTCGACCAGTCTCGACAGCTCAGTGGTCTCGATGGTCCGGCCGCCGATCCGGCTGAGCCCGGCCAGAAGAGCCCTGTTGCGCGCGATCTGGCGCATGATCCGGGCGACGTCATCATCCTCGATCGCGGTGATGAGACGAGCCAGGCAGTCCTGGCTGTCGCGCAGGAAGACGGTGTAGTCATCGGCCCCGTGGGATCGGGTCTGGACGTCGGCGACCAGGGCCGGGGTGGAGGCGGGCGCACCGGTCCAGCCCACCTGAAGCCGCAATGAGGGAGACGGCAGGCGGCGGACGCTCAGACCTGGCCAGTCCGCCTCCACGAGATCGCTCATGCCACCGGCCCCGGCTCGCTGCCGGGCCCGGCGCAGCCATGAGCGGTCGGGGGAGGTGTAGGCCACCCACCCGGTCATGGCGCTCGCGGCGATGTCTCCTCCTGAGCCGATCGGCTGGACCGTGTCACTGGCCAGCATCGCCAGCTTGTAGACGGTCAGATCGTCGGCGGCCATGCCGTAGAACGTCGCGACGGCGCGCACCGTCGCCACGGTCACCGCTGATGATGAGCCCAGTCCCAGCTTGCGCCCGTCGTTCTCCTCCAGCTCGCTGGAGACGCTCAGGTCGAAGGAGCGTGGCCGGCCGCCACCATGGGTCACCAGCGCCTCAACGACTCGGATCGCCGAGATGATGTAGTCGTCCTCTCCTCCGACTGCCTCGGCCTGGCCGTCCTGCGGTCGGCGGCGCCAGGACCTGGAGCCGTTGGCGTAGAGCCGTGAGCTGATCGTGCCCGCGTACTCGCCGGCGGGGGAGCAGGGCGTGATGCGTACGGTGATGAATCGGTCGACGGCGACCAGGACTGCTCGGTGGCCGGGCTCGACGACGGCGTACTCTCCGGCGATGTAGAGCTTGCCCGGCGCCCTGGAGACGACATCGCCGCCGTGAGAGGTCACGGGCATGGGCCCTCCTCGATACGCACCCCGCCGCCGGGACGCCTGACCGAGACGGTGGTGCCGGTCAGACGGTCCCGCAGCGCGGCGGCGACCTCCTCGGCGCGGGCGCCCTCGGTGAGGACCTTGACGTTGGGTCCGGCATCGATCGTTGCCCAGACGGGCAGCCCCTCCTCGCGCATGGCGCGGATCGCGTGCAGTGCCGCCACGGTCTGCGGCAGCCAGTAGATGATGCCCGGGCGGGCCGCGATCATCGTGGCGTGCATGCCCAGGGCGTTGCCCTCGACGATCTCCCCGAGCCGTGCCAGGTCGCCCGCCCGGACCGCTTCCAGCGCCACCTGAAGGTCCCTCCCGCTGGCCTCGACCCAGGCGGGGAAGAGGGGGGAGGACGCCATGGTGGCCCGCATGGCCCGGGTCGAGCTGATGGGTTTGTAACGCTGCGAGAGCACGACGACGACCATTGCCAGGTCCATCTCGCAGGCGACCGGCTCGGCGTAGGAGGAGGCGTCGTCGTGGCCCGCGTTCCACAGGACCAGCCCGCCGAAGACGGAGCGGGTCGCCGAGCCCGAGCCGCGTCGGGCCAGTCTGGAGAGCTCCCGGCCATCGAGATCCATGCCGGCGGCCCGGGAGGCCGCTGCAGCAAGCGCCGCGAAGCCCGCCGCCGAGCTCGCTAGGCCGGCCGCCAGCGGGACCGAGGCCCGGGAGGTGATGGTTGCCGGGGCGGTGACGCCTGAGCGGGCGCGCACCAGGTCGAGGAACCGGGTCACTCGCTCCAGCTCCACGGCGCTGGGGGAGGCCCCGTTGATCGTCACCGAGTCTGCGGCGCCGTCCCCGCCGTCGAAGGAGACCGTCGTCGTCGTCCGGGTGCCGCCGAGGGTGAGGGACAGGCTCGACGTGGCGGGGATCGCCTGTGCCTCATCGACCTTGCCCCAGTACTTGATGAGCGCGATGTTGGTGTTCGCGCTGGCCGTCGCGGTCGCGATGGCGGACGGGGAGGAGTTGGCAGCGGCTCCAGGGGGTACGGCGGTCACTCGTCCACCTCGCTGATGCGCATCCGATAGTTCCATGTCTCCGGTGCGCCGGCCTGTTCCAGGGCGGCACGCACCCGGCGCGTGGCGGACTCGCCGGTGGCCAGGGCGATGACGCAGCCGCCGAGTCCTCCGCCGGTGAGCTTGGCGCCCAGTGCCCCGGCGCTGCGGGCGGCTTCGGTGAGGTCATCGAGGATCGGCAGGCTCAGGCCGAGCTCGGTCAGCACCGCGTGCGCCTCGTCCATGGCGACCCCGAGGGCCGGGGCGTCGGCCTGGTCCAGGGCCATGATCGCGTTCTGGGTGAGTGCTCCCAGTCGGTTGATACGCGGGCCGATGTTGTCAGGATCGTTCTCGTAGCGCCGGCGCAGGCCTCCAACGGCCTCTCGGGTGGAGCCGTGGATCCCGGAGTCGGCGATGATGAGGGAGGCGTTCTCAATGCGCTGGCTCAGGGGCCGCATCTGCCCTCCCTGGAACCGGATGGGGCATGGGGAGCAGGTGGCGGCGGCGTCGAGCCCCGACGGCTTGCCGTGAGCGATCTGCTCGGCCATCTGCGTCAGGGCGAACAGCTCGTCCGCGGCGGCCTCACGCCCGCAGGCGTCCAGAACCGCACGGATGATCGCGCCGGCCGCCGCGGCCGACGAACCGAGCCCGCGCTCATGGGGGAAGTCGCTGACGGTGATGATCTCAAGGGCCTGGTCCAGGCACCCGGAGAACTCCCGGGCCACCTCGAAGGCTCGCGCCACGCTGGCGAACCGGGGGCCGGCCTGCGTCAGGGGGCCCGAGTAGTCCAGGCTGGTCAGCGTAGAGGGGCCCGAGGTCGGTCTCGCAGTGGCTCGCATCCGCAGGTCCTGCAGCGGTACGGCGACGGCGGGGTGGCCGTAGACCACGGAGTGCTCACCCAGAAGAATGGCCTTCGCCCACGTCTGGCCGTGTCCCTCGCGCAGGGAGGAGTGCCTGTCCATATGCTTCCTTGCCTGTGGCCCGCGAGCAGGGGGACGTGACGCGGCCGAACTCAGGGATAAGAGGGTCGACGAACCCTCCGATGGGATGGAGCGTATCGGGCCTTTCTCGAGGGCCGCAAGTCGTCCCTGACCAGCGTCAAGGACTTCGGTTCGCCCGGTGCGTCGTCGTTGGTCGGCCGGTCTCGAATCGCGTGATCTCGTACGGTCGGGCGGGCTCCGTTGGGGTCGTGGCGTCAGACCCCGTAGGATCGCCCCCGTGCTGCACAGACTCTCCACCTCCTTCATCCGTACCCTGCGCGAGGACCCGGCCGACGCCGAGGTCGCCAGCCACCGCCTGCTCGTACGCGCGTGCTACGTCCGCCGGGCCGCGCCCGGGGTCTACACCTGGCTGCCGCTGGGGCTGCGGACACTGCGCAAGATCGAGGACATCGTGCGCCAGGAGATGGACGCCATGGGCGGCCAGGAGGTCCATTTCCCGGCACTCCTGCCGGCCGAGCCCTACCAGGCCACCGGGCGCTGGGACGACTACGGCCCCACCCTGTTCAAGCTCCGCGACCGCAAGGACGGGGACTACCTGCTGGCCCCCACCCACGAGGAGATGTTCACCCTCGCGGTCAAGGACCTCTACCCCTCCTACAAGGACCTGCCGGCCGTCGTCTACCAGATCCAGACCAAGTACCGCGACGAGGCCCGCCCCCGCGCCGGCATCATCCGCGGCCGCGAGTTCGTCATGAAGGACTCCTACTCCTTCGACATCGACGACGCCGGCCTGGCCGCCGCCTACCAGGCCCACCGCGACACCTACGAGCGGATCTTCACCCGCCTGGGCCTGGACTACGTCATCGTCAACGCCATGGCCGGCGCCATGGGCGGATCCCACTCCGAGGAGTTCCTCCACCCCTGCGAGATCGGTGAGGACACCTTCGTGCGCTCCTCAAGCGGCTACGCGGCCAACGCCGAGGCTGTCACCACCGTGGTCCCCGAGCCCGTGGACGCCTCCGGGATCGGCCCGGCGCGCGTGGTCGACACCCCCGACACCCCTACCATCGACTCCCTGGTCGAGCTGTGCAACCGCGCCTACCCGCGCTCCGACGGGCGGGCCTGGACGGCCGCCGACACCCTCAAGAACGTCGTCGTCACCCTCATCCACCCCGGCGGCGAGCGCGAGCTGCTGGTCGTCGGCGTGCCCGGGGACCGCGACGTCGACATGAAGCGCCTGGAGGCCGCCGTCGCCCCCGCCGAGGTCGAGATGGCTGGCGACACCGACTTCGAGACCCACCCCGAGCTCGTGCGCGGCTACATCGGCCCCACCGCCATCGGCCCGAACTCCCCGCTGCGGCGCGTGGAGAAGCGCGAGGACGGCACCGAGGTCCTCACCGGCTCCGTGCGCTACCTCGTCGACCCCCGGATCGTGGAGGGAACCAGCTGGGTCACCGGCGCCAACACCGACAAGAAGCACGTCCTGGACCTGGTCATGGGCCGCGACTTCACTGCCGACGGCACCATCGAGGCCGCCGAGGTCCGTGAGGGCGACCCCGCCCCCGACGGCTCCGGCCCCCTCCACCTGGCCCGCGGCATCGAGATCGGCCACATCTTCGAGCTGGGACGCAAATACTCCCAGGCCCTGGGACTGACCGTCCTGGACGAGAACGGCAAGGCCCGCGTGGTCACCATGGGCTCCTACGGCATCGGCGTTAGCCGCGTCATGGCCGCCCTGGCCGAGGCCAACCACGACGACAAGGGACTGACCTGGCCCGTCCAGATCGCCCCCTACCACGTGCAGGTCCTGGCCACCGGCAAGGACCAGGCCGTCTTCGACGTCGCCGAGCAGATCGCCTCATCCCTGGATGCCGACGGCGTCGAGGTCCTCTACGACGACCGCCGCAAGGTCTCCGCCGGCGTGAAGTTCGCTGACGCCGAGCTCCTCGGCCTGCCCTACACGCTGGTCGTCGGCCGGGACCTGGCCAAGGAGGGAACCGTGGAGATCCGTGACCGCCGCACCGGCGAGCGCCGCTCCGTGCCCGCCGACGCCGCAGCGACCGAGCTCAGCTCCACCGTCCGCGCCGCCCTGGAGGCCGCCCGTCACTGAACGGCACGGCCGTTCAGTCCTCCAGCCAGCGCCTGGTACGACGCAGCTCGACTCGTCCGGTGGGACCACCGCTGCCGAGGCAGGACAGGAGCGCTGTCGCGTCATCGGCATCGGCAACCAGGTGAAGCCGGCACGGCCCCACCCGTGTGGACCAGGAGTGAACGAGGGCCTCCATATCGGCTCGTGAGCGGGCCAGGGCCGTCGGAACCGCAAGGTGAACACTGTCAACGTGGTTCCATGCCCCCAGCGCCAGCAGCCGTCCCAGGAGACGCCGCAGCCTGTTGAGGGGCTGCTCGGCCGTGCCCCGAGCCAATGTTGCGGTAGCGGCCTCGAGGATGAAACGAGGACGGCGCACCGGGGAGCTCAGGAGCTCGGTGAGGATGTCGGCGAACCGAGCACTCTGACGGGTCCCCACCCCGTCCAGGCCGATCAGCACCCGCGGACGAGATTCGCCGAGCGAATCGGTGGGACTCTCGCGAACCACGAGGTCGGGGCGGGGCCCGCCAGCGGAGTCCCCGTCCGCAGTGAGGTCGTATCGCGGCAGGACAACATCGAGAACGGCGCGAGCCGCTGCGCTCCAGAAGGCCGTGGGCGATCCCCGGCGCAGCAGGGCCGGGGCACTCGTGATCTCGACCGCCTCCAGCACGCGGCCACGGCCGCGTCGTGACACCCGGTGTGCTGCGGATACTTGAGCGAGCCATCGCCGCGACTCGATCTGACGATCGAGGCCTGCCAGGGTGGCGGAGTTGAGGGCATCAATATCCTCCGGGGCGGCGCCGTCATCCAGTTTGTCGAGAAGGCGGCGCTGGACCGGTGACAGCATGGCATCGAGCCCCGTCTCGACAACAGGAGCGCCACCAGACTCGTCGGAGGCCGACACCCGGGCGCTCGCGGGATCATCGATCCGCACCAGTGACCACAGGTGCTCGGCCTTGCGACGCAGTCGCTTCAGGTCCGGGTCGGAGCGCAGTCGGGGGTGGCCTGGCAGGAGGCAGGTGACGGACCAGTTGTGAGCGACCTTGTCGACCCAGCCCGGGTCCAGACGCATCGTGCGACCGCGCAGCTGCTGCGTTGAGGCCGAGGTCGTCGCCGCCGTCAGATCGATGAGCGTGTTGACGGCAGGGCAGTCCCAGCCCTCGCCGAGCAGCCCCCGGGTGCCCACGACGAGTCGTACCTCCCCGGCAGCGACCAGCTCATTGACGGCCAGGACGAGTCCGGCGCTGCCAACTCCCTGGCCGGTGACCGAGAGCATCCAGCCGTCATCGGTGGCGGGGAGTGCGAGACCGGTGCTCCGACGCAGCCGATCCAGCAGCGAGGTGTCACCGCTGGCCAGGCTCAGGCGGGAACTGGTCAGCAGCACCGGGTGCAAGGAGCGCAGATCCGCATCACTGAGCAGCATACTCATACAACGCACCGCGCCTCCCGCAGGACCGGGGCGTGAAGCCGGGACCAGGACGTCGAGCGCTCGGTGAGGAGCAGAGTGCTCGGCCGCATCGGTGACAACCACTGCTCGCAGCCGATCGCCGATGGAGTCGAGCTCGTGACGCAGGATGTCGACGACGGCCGTGTCCTTGGCCCTGGACGCGGCAGTGATGGTGTCCACCGGGGACCGGCCCGCCCGGATACCGGAATCGGTCAGGTACAGCCCGAAGCCTCTCAGCAGTTCGCGTGTGGACTCCCAGTCCCGCCGGCGCTCCGGAGCCGCCAGAAGGCGGTCGTGAGCGTACCGACCCAGGAGCCTGAGCTCATCGTCAAGATCAAGCAGGTCGAGCTCGGGCAGGAGCGGAACAACTCGAGCACTCAGAGCCGTGCCCCGGTAGCTGCCTGTTCTGCGCAGCAGCGCTGCTGCGGACGCGGCCACGAGCGGGTCGGCGTCGAAACCCGCAACGATCCGACGCACCAGCTCGTCCTCCTCGTGAGGCCTCGCTGTCGTAGGGGCATGGTCGTCATCCGCTCCAGCGATGCGAGGCAACGGTCCCGACCCGCTCCCGCCACCGGGAGCCGTGGACGGCATGGGCGGGGCGACAACCTCAAGCAGGTAGTCGATGCCGTCGGGGCTCAGCAGCAGCTCGCTCACCCGGTGATGGAGCTCCTCTCCGGCGGTGGCCAGGAACCTTGTCTCCTCCGGGGACGGGAGCGTGAACCAGGCCAGTTGACGGCAGGGAGCGAGGTGACCGGCGCGGATGACGGCCGGAACCGGAATCTCAGCGTCGACGTCGCCCAGGAGCGCGCGATAACGGTGGACCGACCGGTCCTCACCCGAGGGCTCAGTGGCCGTCAGACCGATGAGCGTGGGGGCCAGGCCCGCTCGTTTCAGACGCCGTACGAGGTAGTGGACGACGATGGCCCAGTGGGCCTTGAGGTGGTGGCACTCGTCGAGGACGATGGTGGCGACTCCCGCGGTGACGAGTGCATCCAGGCGTGCCCGGGCACTGGGACCCAGAATTGCGTCGATGGCGTCGTCGTCGAGCTCATCGATCCGGCGGCGGATGGTGGCAGTACGTGAACGAAGTCCACGGCTGTAGGCCCGGGGATTATCGGCCTCCAGGCGCTTCAGCCACGCCTCGGCGCTCCCGGCGCTTCGTCCGTCGGCCGTGAGCTCAGCGAGCCAGTGCGAGCGGGCTGCGTCGCTCCAGGCAGGGGCGGAGTCGACGACGGCCAGGGACTGATAGGTCAGCACCGTCAGCTCCGCGGCTTCTGCAGCCTGCTCTGGACGTGTGCTCGGCAGGTGGGTGCCGACGGAACCAGTGACCGACGGGGATCCGACGGCGGGGGAGGTGAAGAGCTTTCGCGCTTGATGGATCCACTGGGCCCCGATGACCGTGGTGGGTACGAGGACGAGCGCACGACGGCCGTTGCGCACGGCCAGCTCCAAACCCATGAGGGTCTTACCCGATCCGGGTGGTGCGAGCAGGTGAAGCGTGGATCCGTCGTCGGGATGGAGCCGGTCAAGGAGACTCTGCTGGTAGTCGCGTAACGGCACTCGACGTGTCCACCGGCGCAGCGGGCGTTGCGTGGTGGGGGCGGCTGCGCTCGTCATGTCTCACCTCGGGGCTGCGTCGCCCTGGGTATCGGCCAGGCGCTCCTGGGTCTCCTGCTGCTCAACCACGTGCTCGTGGGCCGGGTTGAAGACGTTGTCGATGGGACCCAGGAGGGCGCCACGTGGGTCGCGCTTGCGGCGCCGCCAGTAGATCCAGCCACAGCGCTCCATCCACAAGAGGAGCTGGTCCACGGCCACCAGGGCGGCGATGACGGCTACGGCCGCCATGAGAAGACGCATCTCAGGCGGCGTAGCCGGGCAGGGAGGAGAAGTCCGCACCCCAGGCGGTGGCACGCCGGGCGGCGTCGACCGCACCGGTGACGGCCGCCTCGCGGGCCGGGCTGGAAGCCTTGGCGGAACCGGCCTCCTGCACCTCCGACGACACGACGGCGGACCACACCTGCCGGGCCCAGAGCACCTGGGTGCTCACACTGGGATCAGTCGACTCACTCGGAGGGGCGTAGGCGCTCATCCGCTTGTCCTCAGAGCCCGCGGCCACCGCGGCGTTGACCACGGAGGTGGCGGCCTTGGCGTCGGCGATCGCCCGAGTGCGCTGGGAGTCGTCGCTGCGCGCGGCAAGCTCCTCCATGGCGTAGCGGGCCGCGTCATAGGAGGTCAGCAGACCGGAGCTGATCTTGGAGCCCTGCGCCACCTCCACCCGCGACTTGTCCGCCGAGCTCGGCGGCTGGAAGAGATCATGCTGGAGACTCCAGGCCACCGTCAGCGAGGTGAAGAGCCGGGCATCCTGCTCCGAAGCTGCGGCGATCGCCGCGCGGCGAGCCAGCGTCGATCCATCGGCCAGGGCCGTGGCCAGGTCCTGTGCGGAGGCGCCCGCCGAGGCCGACGGCACGGGAGCCACCGTGGGGTAGGCGGAGGGCACCTGAGAGGGCCAGGGCTGCCACACCCCGCCCAGGGTCTCGAGCTGGGCATCAGCCGTCTGCTTGACCCCCTCGGCCAGACCCGTCGTTGTGGCATCCCCGCCGCCGGCCTGCGCGACCACGCCGGCGGTGGAGGAAATGAGCGCAGCCTGCCTGGCCAGTCCATCACGAGCAGTCTCTGACGCCGAGGCCGACGGCAGGGACGCCGGGGAGCCCTTCCCCAGACGCAGCCCGCAACCGCTCAGCGCCGCGGTCACAGCCGTTCCCACCGCGAGCACCACGGCGCGGCGCGTCAAGCCGTGGCCCGCCGCACCGGTGTCGCCACTGGTACGGGGCCGGGCGCCGACCCGGTCACTGGAGGGCGGCTGAGAGCCGTTCGACTGGGCGGGGAGAGGAGTGCGGCGAGTGTTCACCGGGGAATCCTCCCACAGACGGCAGGTAGCATGATCCCGACCTCGACCACCTCGACCATGTTGACTATGTTGACCGCGTCCGTCCGAGCCCTCGGCTCGGGCCAGTACGGGAGGAAGAACGACCATGGCAGCCCATGAGCCGCGCAAGGATCCGCGCCAGCGCGCTGACGCTCTGGCCCGCAGTCTCACCGATCTGCTCGCTCCGATCGTCAACGACGCCGGGCTTCATCTCGAGAGCGTGGAGACCACCCGGGCGGGCAAGTACTCGGTCGTGCGCGTCTTCGTGGATCTGGTCGACGGCCCCGGAGACCTCGATCTCGACGCCCTGGGGCCCGTGACCGCGGCCATCTCCCAGGCCCTTGACGAGGCCGACCCCGTCAAGGGGCAGTACACCCTTGAGGTCTCCACCCCCGGAGCCGAGCGGGAGCTGACCACCTTGCGTCACTTCCGACGTGCCGTTGGTCATAGTGCCCGGGTGTGCACGGCCGATGACGAGCTCATCGGCCTCGTCACCGCGGCCGATGCGGACGACGAGGCCGACGACCACAATGGTGGCATGGTCGGAATTGAGGTCGACGGCGTCGAGCACCGCATCGCGCTGGGGGACATCACCGAGGCGCGGATGGTGGTGGCCGGGCTCTAGAGCCGGGCAACAGGCCGAAAATCCATAAGATGCTCCCCGCGGATAGCGACCGGGAATAATGTGTGTCCTGATAACTGATAGGTTGACGGACCGGCCCGGACAGACGTGATGGACCATCCGACCCGTCACGGGCTACCGTCGACGGGAACCCAGTGCATACCCGCTCAGCGGACCAGAGAGGACCCAAGGACCCATGGACATCAATATGCCGGAGCTGCGAGGCGCTGCCGACGAGCTCGGTATTGACCTGGACAACCTGCTGCCCGCTATCGAGGACGCCATCCTGGGGGCCTACTCCAAGGTTCCGGGGGCCATCCGCGGCGCCCACGTCGAGATCGACCGTCGCACCGGGCACATGAGCGTCCTGGCCCCGGAGGTCGACGAGGAGGACCAGCCCACGGGGGAGTACTTCGACGACACCCCCGACGACTTCGGCCGCATCGCCCAGGCCACGGCCCGCAGTGTCATCGTCCAGCGCATCCAGGACCGCCGCGACTTCGAGGTCCTGGGCGCCTTCAAGGACAAGACCGGCGAGCTGATCTCCGGCACCGTGGAGCAGGGGCGCGACCCCCGTATCGTCTACGTGCGCCTGGATGAGGAGCACGAGGGCATCATGCCGCCCCATGAGCAGGTACCCGGTGAGCGCTACCGCCACGGAGACCGCGTGCGCGCCTACGTCACCGACGTCTCGCGCGGCACCCGAGGAGCTCAGATCATCCTGTCGCGCACCCACCCCGGTCTCGTCCGCAAGCTCTTCGAGCGCGAGGTTCCCGAGCTCTCCTCGGGCGACGTCGAGATCGTCTCCGTCGCCCGGGAGGCCGGCCACCGCACCAAGATGGCCGTGCGCTCCAAGGTACGCGGCGTCAACGCCAAGGGAGCCTGCATCGGCCCCATGGGACAGCGGGTGCGCGCGGTCATGACCGAGCTCGGTGGAGAGAAGATCGACATCGTGGACTACTCCGAGGATCCGGCGCGCTTCATCGCCAACGCCCTGTCCCCGGCCCGCGTGGCCGCCGTGGGCGTCATCGACGCCGAGGAACGCACCGCACGCGCCATCGTCCCCGACTTCCAGCTCTCCCTGGCCATCGGTAAGGAGGGGCAGAACGCCCGTCTGGCCGCGCGCCTGACCGGGTGGAAGATCGACATCCACGCCGACGCCGAGTCCGGTGAGATCACGCCCGGCCAGGGCTCCCAGTCCGACGACGTGACAGGTCCCTCAGAGCTGGGCGACTGAACCGCCCTGCGGGGCGATGTAGACTTTCCGGCGGACCTTTGCGGGTCCTGCGCCGGGATTCCCCGGTTGCGGTACCCGCGTCAGCGGTTGCAGAGCAGCGGAAGGACGCCGACGGACGGTGGTCACCATCCCCCACGTGCCCGAGCGCACCTGTATCGGCTGTCGACAAAGGGCCCCGCGGACGCAGCTGCTGCGTCTCGTCCTGACGCCGAGCGGTGAGCTCGACGTCGATGCCCGGGCCGTCAGACCCGGGCGCGGCGCCTGGATCCACCCGGATCCGGCGTGCCTCGACCTCGCTGAGCGACGACGCGCCGCTCCACGCGCTCTGCGCACCGGCGGACCACTGGATGTGGCCCAGGTGCGCGGGTTCCTGGAGCGGAGGATGGTCAACGACCGCGAGGTCCCCGCTGCCCGACCGGGTGAGCGGACCACCGATAGCGAAGGCGGGTAGGAAGCCGATGGGCACCCGATGAGTACCCAGCGATGAGCTGCCTCTAGAAGCACCCACCCCTGTCCGGGGTGGGAAACCGGACAGGAGAAAAGTGGCTAAACCACGCGTTCATGAGCTCGCCAAGGAGCTCGACCCCACTGGCAAGAAGGTCACCTCGAAGGTGATCCTGGCCTGGCTCAAGGACCAGGGAGAGTTCGTCAAGGCGGCCTCCTCAGCCGTTGAGCCCCCCGTCGCTCGCCGGGTTCGCGAGCACTTCGCCGCCCAGGCGCAGGAAGCACCGGCGGACACCCAGGCCGACAAGCCGGCCAAGACCGACTCTCAGGCCCCCAAGCCCTCCAAGAGCGCCCCCAAGCCGGGCACACAGGGCGCCAAGCCGGGAGCCGCCGGTGCTCAGGACCAGGCTCCGAGCCCCGCCGCCAAGCCGGCCGCCCCCAAGCCGGGAGCCGGCGCACCCAAGCCAGGGGCTCAGGCCGCCAAGCCGAGTGACCCCACCCCGGCCCCGGCGACCACCGCCAAGCCGGCGCCCCAGCCGAGTGCTGCTGCTGAGGCACCCAAGGCCCCCAAGCCCGGAGCCGGCGCACCCAAGCCTGCGGCCGCCTCTGGCGCCCCGACGCCCGGCGCGAGCC
>NZ_KV789101.1:0-893 GCF_001807465.1 Actinomyces sp. HMSC08A09
CCACCGGCTGGCCCTGCACCCATGCAGCGAGAGGCGGCACAAAGATGAATATCGAGGACATCGACGTCTTCATCGGCATCGACGTCGGTAAGAGCGAGCACTGGGCCACTGCCCTGAGCCGGGACGGGCGAAAAGTCTTTGACAAGTCCCTTCCCAACGACGAGGAGCGCCTGCGTGCTCTCTACAAGAAGCTGGCCGATCACGGGAACCTGCTGGTGGTGGTCGATCAGCCTGCCACCATCGGGGCCCTGGCGGTGGCGGTGGCTCAGGACATGGGAATCACCGTGGGCTACCTGCCCGGGCTGTCGATGCGACGCATCGCTGACCTGACGCCGGGCAGCGCCAAGACCGACGCCAAGGACGCGGCCGTCATCGCCGGCGCGGCCAGGAGCATGCCCCACACCCTGAGAGCCATCAGCACCTCGGACGAGGACGCGGCCGCCTTGTCGATGCTCACTGGCTTCGACCTGGACCTGGCCCGCCAGGTCAACCAGACCGCCAACCGGATCCGGGGCCTGTACACCCAGATCCACCCCGCCCTCGAGCGGGTGCTGGGGCCCTGGCTGGAGCACGACGCCGTCCTGGAGGTCATCGCCGCCTGGCCCACCCCAGCCGACCTGAAGCGAGCGGGCAAGGCAAGGATCGACGCCAGGCTCAAGAAGCACGGGTGCAGGCGGCATGCCGCCTGGGCGGGCCAGATCGTCTCGGCCCTGGAGCACCAGACCGTGGTGGTCGCCGGCACCGACGCCGCCGCAGTGGTGCTGCCACACCTGGCCAGGCAGCTCATCGCCCTGCACGCTCAGCGGGCCGATGTCGCCGCCCAGGTCGAGACCCTAGTGGAGGCCCACCCTCTTTACCAGGTCCTGACCTCCATGCCCGGGATCGGGGTCAGG
>NZ_KV789102.1:0-21141 GCF_001807465.1 Actinomyces sp. HMSC08A09
TCGGCGCAGCCGACGGCGCACGCGGCCCCGGCCGGGAGCGCTCGCCCCACCGGCCGGACCGGCGGCGCGAGCGGCGTGCTCCTCGGGGATGGAGTTGTGCTGGGAGACAGGGAGGGGGGACTGTCGCATCAAGGGTGCCTTACTCGTTCGATGAGGGCGTCCAGGACGGCGGCGCAGCCGTCCCGCCACACGGGCTCGGTCAGGATATCGCCGCGGTCGCGCACCCACTGCGGTGCGCTGCCCATGACGACGCCGGCCCCGGCCCACTCGATCATCTCGACGTCGTTGGAGCCGTCCCCGACCGCCAGGACGTGGGCGGAGTCGGTGCCCAGGCGGGCGATGAGCGCCCCGAGGGCGGAGGCCTTGGTGACGCCCTCGGGGGCGACGTCGAGCCAGGCCGTCCAGCCGATGGCGTACTCCACCGAGTGCAGCCCGGAGTCGGCCACGATCTGGGAGAAGCGATCCACGGGCATGCCCGGGGCCCGCAGGACCACGCGGGTAACCGGCCGGGAGACGAGCTCGTCGAAGGTGACGACCCGCTGGTCCTCGATGAGCTCGCCGTCGGGGAAGAGCCGGGAGACCTTGAAGCCGACGCCGGGGTCCTCCACGGCGAGGATCCCGTCGGGCACGGCGGCGTGGAGGGTCTCGATGGCGGCGCGCGGGTCGAAGGTGCGCGAGTCGACGACCTCGTAGCCGCCGGGGGCGTCGGGGTCGAGCCGCAGGGTCATGGCGCCGTTGGCGCACACCATCCAGCCGGTGGACAGCCCCAGGTGGCGCACCACCGGCATGGTGGCGGCGATCCCGCGGCCGGTGGAGATGACCACGGGGACCTCGTGGGCGCGCAGGCGGGCGACGGAGGCCATGACCCGCTCCGAGACGTGCCCGTCCATGTCGAGGATGGTGCCGTCGACGTCGAGGGCGACGACGAGCCCGTGGCCGGGTGCGAGCCGGGCGCCGCCGTCGGCCTCCAGGGCGTCGAGGTCCCGCATCCGGTCCTGGACGAGGGCGTGGTACTCCTCGTGGTCTAGGGGCCGACGGCGCAGGGCGCGCTCGCCGGTGCCTTCGGCCTGGTCGGCGCCGTCCTCGAGGTGCTCGAGGTACTCCGTGGAGCCGCCCAGCTGGGTCAGGGGCTGGCCGGCCGGGGCGATGCCGGTGGCGGGGTTGACGGTCGGGCCGTTGCCGGCGGGCTCACCGACGGCGTCGGTCTCGCGGGCGGCCCCGGGGCTGGAGGCGGGCGTGGGGTTCACGGGGCCGGTCCTCAGGCGGTGGCGCCGACGGGCTCGATGACCTCCAGGCCGCCCAGGTAGGGGCGCAGGCCCGTGGGCACGCGCACCGAGCCGTCGGCCTGCTGGTGGTTCTCCAGGATGGCGACCATCCAGCGGGTGGTGGCCAGAGTCCCGTTGAGGGTGGCCACGGGGCTCGTGCCGCCTTCGCGGCGCTCGCGCACGGCCAGGCGGCGGGCCTGGTAGGTGGTGCAGTTGGAGGTGGAGGTGACCTCCATCCAGCGCTGCTGGGTGGGCAGCCAGGCCTCGCAGTCGAACTTGCGGGCGGCGGAGGAGCCCAGGTCCCCGGCGGCGGTGTCGATGACCCGGTAGGGCAGCTCGACCAGGGCCAGCATCTCCTCCTCCATGGCCAGGAGACGGGCGTGCTCGGCCTCGGCGTCCTCGGGGCGACAGTAGGAGAACATCTCCGCCTTGTTGAACTGGTGGACGCGGATGATGCCGCGGGTGTCCTTGCCGGCGGCCCCGGCCTCGCGCCGGTAGCAGGTGGACCAGCCCATGTAGCGCTTGGGCCCGGCGGACAGGTCGAGGATCTCGTCGGCGTGGTAGCCGGCCAGGGCCACCTCGGAGGTGCCGGTGAGGTAGAGGTCGTCGGCGGGCAGGTAGTAGATCTCGTCGCTGTGGGCGCCCAGGAAGCCGGTGCCGCCCATGACCTGCGGGGTGACGAGGGTGGGGGTGGTCATCGGGGTGAAGCCGTGGGCGACGGCGGCATCCAGGGCGGCCGTCATGAGGGCCAGCTCCAGGCGCATGCCCCAGCCCTTGAGGTAGTAGAAGCGGGCCCCGGAGACCTTGGCGCCGCGGCGGGTGTCGATGATGTCCAGGCCCTCGCCGATCGCCAGGTGGTCGGCGGGCTCGAAGCCCTCGGCGGCGAAGTCGCGGGGCTGGCCGCCCTCGTGGCGCAGGACGACGTAGTCCTCCTCGCCGCCCGAGGGCGCCCCCTCGATGAGGTTGGCGAACTGGCGGGCCAGGTCGTCGAGCTCGGCGGCGGCGGCCGAGGAGGCGGCCTCGGCGGCCTTGACCTGCTCGGCCAGCTCCTTGGCGTTGGCCAGGATCGCGGGGCGCTCCTCCGGGGAGGCCTTCCCCACGGACCGGGAGACCTGCTTCTGCTCGGCGCGGAGGTTCTCGAAGGCGGCCAGCGCCTGACGGCGGGTCTCGTCGGCGGCGATGACGCGGTCGACGAGATCGACGTCGGCACCACGGGCTCGCTGGCTGGCGCGGAAGGGCTCGGGGTTCTCACGAAGCGCACGCAGGTCGATCATGGTCCTGAGTGTAGTCAGGACCGCGGCCCAGACAGCATTCGATCAGCACCTGAGCCGATCCGGGCCGCGAGCGCGGCGGACGGCGCAGACCGGGAGAGCCGGGGACGACCAAAGTCACGGGTGAGTGGCCGAGCCAACACTCGGGGGCGCAGCGGACCGGAATCGACGTCGTCAGCCGGGCGCCCACCCCGCCGTCGGGGCGACCCAAGGGCCTGGAAACCCTGGAATCATCCGGGAGATTGGATGGCCGCGGCGCGAGTCCGGTGAGGCCGCGCCCCATACACGCTCGCCCCCACCCGCACTACCGCCCGATGGCGAACGTGACCCACTTCCCTCTTACCAACGCAATCCACCTGTGAATAGAATCCATTTCAATCGGTGCACCCTATCGTTCCCGACGGTGTTTCCGAGCCGCCACGTCGGAGGCTCGCCCACACCACCCACGCACCGCTCTCCCCACAACCTCCCGGCTAGTCGTCTGTCCCCGATTTTCTGTCACTCCGTCATATCAGGCTCGCCGACCGCCATGAATGCGGGCCCCAACCACAGGACCACAACTCATGCCGACCACATCATCTCCGTCCTTCTCCCAGCTGAGGGCCTTCGTAGCGCTGTGCGACCACCAGCACTTCGGCGAGGCCGCCACGGCGCTCGGCGTCAGCCAGCCCAGCCTGTCCCAGGCCATCACCGCCCTGGAGAAGCGCGTCGGCGGCGAGCTGGTGGAGCGCACCACCCGCCGCGTCCTGGTCACCTCCCTGGGCGAGGCCCTGCTGCCCTACGCCCGGGACGCCGTCCTGGCCGCCGAGGCCTTCAGCGAGGCCGCCTCCAGCCAGGGCGCCGCCCTGAGCGGCACGATGCGCCTGGGCATCATCCCCACCATCGCGCCCTACCTGGCCCCCGTTCTCATCGACGGCCTGCGCGAGGCCCTGCCCCAGATGGACCTGGACCTGCGTGAGATGGTCACCGGGGACAACCTCGACCAACTCGCCCAGGGGCGCCTCGACGCCGCCATCATCGCCCTGGAGGACGACCTCCAGCGCACCACCGCGATCCCGATGTTCGACGAGCCGCTCGTCGTCCTCACCGCCGCCGGCCACCCCTGGGCCGGCCGCACGGACGTGAGCCCCACCGAGCTCGACGACCAGCCCCTCCTCCTGCTCGACGAGGGCAACTGCCTGCGCGACCAGACCCTGGCCCTGTGCCAACGCTACGGCTCCCAGCCCCCGGTCGCGGTGGCCACCACCCTGTCGACGGTGACCCGCATGGTCGCCCACGGCTCGGGCGTGACGATCATCCCCGAGGGGGCGCTCCAGCTGCTGACCCCCTCCTCGGAGTACGGCATCGCCCGTTTCGGCGACGAGTCGCCGATGCGCCGCATGGGCCTGGTGCACCGGGTCTCCTCCTCCCGCGGCGCCGACTTCGCCCAGCTGGCCGAGCTCATCTCGCGTCTGGTCAAACAGGCCAACCTGCCTGTCACCCCCGTCACGGCCCCGGCTGCGGCCTGAGCTGCCCTTGGGGGCTCCCCTTGCCGGCGGCGCACGCTCGGTTCCCATTCTCTCGACAGCGCCCCGCAAGCCGTGACCCGGGCCGCCCAGGCGACTAGCCTGCCCCTATGACGGGCGGCACCGACGGCGGCACCCGGGCGACGACGCGCACCGGGCGGCCACTGGCCTGCGTCGTCGTCAACCCCTCCAAGCCGCGCGCCACCGCCGCGGTGCGCTCCCTGTTGGAGGGCGAGCTGCGCGAGGCCGGCTATGCCGGGCCCGTGTGGTTGGAGACGAGCGTCTCCGAGCCCGGCACGATGCAGGCGCGTCTGGCCCTGGCGGCCGGGGCGAGCCTGGTGGTGGCCGCCGGCGGTGACGGAACGGTGCGCTCGGTGGCGGCCGGCCTGGCCGGCACCGGCGCCCAGATGGGCATCGTCCCGCTGGGCACGGCGAACCTGGCAGCCCGCAACCTCGGGGTGCCGGTCGGGGACGCTCGGGCCGCGGCCCGGGTGGTCGCCCACGGCATCAACCTTCCCGCCGACCTGGCCTGGGTACGCACCGAGCCCTGGTCCGATCCCGACGTCCTCCCCGACCCGGCGGTATCGGGCGCCCCCGGCGGGCGGACCGACTCCGCACCCTCCACACCCCTGACAGGCCGAGCCGCAGCAGCCCCGCCGGACTCCCCGCCCGCAGCAGCCGACCCGGCCAACCCGGCCGACTCCCGGCAGCTGTCGGCCGAGGCGGCCCGGGCCGTGCACACCATCCAGAGGGCGACCCGCCGGCCGCATCAGTGGACCCGGCCCACACTCGGCGACGAGCACGCCTGCATGGTGGTGGCCGGGATCGGTTTCGACGCCGGACTGGTGGCCTCCACGCGCCCGGCCCTCAAGGCGAGGGTCGGTTGGGGCGCCTACGCGCTGGCGGCCATGGAGAACCTGGGCTCTCCGCGCATGGACCTGGTGCTCAGCCTCCTGGACGAGGCCGGCGTGCGGCGCGTGGAGCGCCTGCGGGCCCGCAACCTGCTGGTGGCCAACGGCGGCCGGCTCCCGGCCGGGATCACCCTGCTGCCACAGGCCCGCACCGATGACGGCCTGCTCGACGTCGCCGCCATCGACACGGTGGCAGGCCTGGCGGGCTGGAGCTCGCTGGCGCGCCAGGTACTGCCGCCCTACGCGGCGCACTACTCCGAGTCCGGCCGCTCACTGGGGCGGGTGGTGCTGCGCCGCGGCGGGAAGGTGGCCGTCCAGCTCTCGGCGCCGGCCCTGGTGGAGGTCGACGGCGACCTGCTGGCGCCCACGCAGAGCATGCGGGTGCGCCTCGACCCCGGGGCGCTGCTCATCCGCCGCCCGGCGGCCTGAGAGCCGACGCAGCCGACACAGCCGGGGCGGCCTGGGAGGCCGGGGCGCGCCCGCCTCACTCCTCCCAGAAGTCGGCGACGTCGATCGCCCCGCCGGTGGCCTCGAAGTCGGCGCGCACGGCCCGGCGCAGCTCGGCGTCGTGCAGCCAGTCCAGGGCGACGGCGGCCAGCCCGTAGGCGCCGTCGAGCGCGGCCGCGTCCCCGGTGGGGGCGCCGGCGGCCTCGGTCATGGCGGGGGTGTGGAGGGCGACGTCGGGTCGGTCGGTGACCTTGATGAGCGGGTGGATGCCGGGGATGCGCTGGGACACGTTGCCGAAGTCGGTGCCGGCGGCGATGGTCTCGGGCAGGACCCCGGCGGCCAGGGGGTCGCGGCCGCGCTCGCGCTGGGAGCGCACCCAGGAGGTCAGCAGGGGGCCGTTGTCGCGGACGGGGACCTCGTTGCAGTACTCGGAGGTGAGGATCTCAACGCCCGTGCCGGTCATGAGGGCGGCGCCGTGGAGGACCTCCTCGACCCGCTCGGCGATCTCCTTGAGGGTCTCGAGGTACTTCGAGCGCACCATGATGGACAGCTCGGTGCGCTCGGGGATGATGTTGGGGACCTGTCCGCCGTCGGTGATGATGGCGTGGAGGCGGTCCATGGGGAGCATCTGCTGGCGCAGCAGGCCGATGCCGGTCAGGGCCAGGGTGGCGGCGTCCAGGGCGTTGCGGCCCATGAAGGGCTGGGAGGCGGCGTGGGCCGGCACGCCGTGGAAGATGACGCGCAGGCGGCGCACGCCCAGCCAGGTCTGGTGGGTGACGTCGTGGGCGTAGGAGTGGGTCTGGATGGCGGCGTCGACGCCGTCGAGCATGCCGCGCACGGCCAGGATCTCCTTGGCGGTCGAGTTCTCCTCGGCGGGCGTGGTCTGCAGGACGACGCGGCCGGGCAGGGAGCCTGGGCGGGTGCGGGCCAGGGCGGCCAGGGCGAGGAAGGCGCCCACGGAGTTGGCGCACATGACGTTGTGCCCACAGCCGTGGCCGATGCCGGGCAGGGCGTCGTACTCGGCGAGGATGGCGATGGTGCTGGCCGACTCACCGGAGCCTCCGGCCGCCACGTCCGCGCCGCCGCCTCCGGCCCCGGGAATCTCGGCGCGCAGGGCGGTGTCCATGCCGTAGACGCCGACCTCGGGCTCAATGCCGTGGCGGCGCAGGAGGTCGGCGACCGTGGCCACGGCGTGGTGCTCCTCATAGCCGGTCTCGGGGTGGTCGTGGATGTCGTGGGAGAGCTCGACGATCTGCGGGGCCAGCTCGGCGACGGCCTGCCCCAGGGCGGCGCGCAGAGCGGTGGGGGCTCCGGCGTCGTCGGGCAGGGCCGGTGCCGGGCCGACGACGCCGCGGCGCTCCTCAGTCTCGGCGAGCATGCGCTCCTGGATGGCGCCGGAGGGGACGGTGGGGCGGGTCAGGTCGTTCAGGTCGCGCATGGCTCTATCTTGGCCCAGCCGGCCTCCCCGCGCTCAGTCGCGAGGTGCGGCGAGCCGACGGGCCGCGTCGACGACGACGGCGCGCTGACGTTCGTGCGCCTCCTCATCCTCGAGGGGCCCGCACAGCATCCGGGCCACCTGAGGCACGGTGGACCACCAGCCGGTCAGCGACATGAGCATGACCATGAGCGCCCCGGGGTCGATGTCCCGGGTCAGGACGCCGGAGTCCTGGCCACTGCGCACCCCGGCGATCTTGCGCTGATAGTGCTCGCGCCGCAGCTCCTCCTCGGGTACCTCGTCGTCGAAGGTGAGGGCCTCCCAGCACAGGAGCCGGATGAGCTCGGGGCGCTGCCGGTGGTAGTCGTAGAGGCGCCCGGCGTAGTCCCCCGCATCCTCGCCGTCGTCGAAGGCGGGCGGTACGGCCTCGGCAGCCCTGGTCAGCTCGTCGCGCAGAACTGCCGAGAATAAGCGGTCCTTGGAGCCGAAGTAGTTGTAGACGCGCTCCTTGTTGACGCCGGCCCGCTTGGCGATCCGCTCGACGGTGGTCCCAGCAGGCCCACGGAGAGTGAACTCGGCGGTGGCGGCGTCCTTGATCTTGCGCTTGGTCCCCTCGGTGTCCCAGGCCATGACACTCCGTCTCCCGTGTCCGCGAGCGCCGGCGGCAAACTCCAACGCTACCGTTGCAACTACTCCTCCAGTCTACTAGGGTCATTTCCAACGCTTACGTTGGAAAGGGGTTCTCATGTCTCCCGTGCACCGACCCGATCAACATCCCGACGTCCCCCACTCCCCCGAGTCCTCGACCCAGTCGACGACTCGGTCGGCCTCTCCCGTCTACCCCGCCGGCAGCGGCGCGACCGCCGCCCTCGTGGTCACCGCGCTGCTCGTCCTCACCCAGCTGTACGCCGCCATTCCCCTGCTCACCCCGATCTCGACCGACCTCCATGGCAATGCCACTGTCGCCCTGTCGACGGCCTTCAGCCTCACTTACGCCGCAGGCTTCCTCATCTGGGGGCCGGTCTCCGACCACTACGGCAGAAGGAGGACCATGGCGCTCGCGCTGGGGACCCTTACCGTCTCCACCGTCTGCTGCGCCCTGGCGCCGTCGCTCCCAGTCCTCGCGGCCCTGCGCGCGATCCAGGGCCTGAGCGCCTCCGGCTTCGCGCCCGTAGCCCTGGCCTACCTGTCCGAGGCGCTGGCACCACCGAGGCGGGCCGGGGCGATCGGGGCGATGTCGACGTCGTTCCTCGTGGCGGGCATCTTTGGCCAGGTGCTGGCCTCGCTGGTCGCGCTGCACCTGGGGTGGCGGTGGTTCTTCCCTCTGTGCGGCGGACTGCTGGCCGTGGCCCTGGCGGTCGTCCTCGCCACCGTGCACGACGCCGCCTCCAGCCCTTCGGGCTCCTCGCTTCGGGGGCAGTTCGCATCGCTGGGCCGGCTCGCAGTCAGGCCGGCGGTTCTGGCGCTCAGCCTGGCACACGTCACGCTGCTCATGGTGTTCGTCGCCATGTACACGGGGATCGGCGGCCATCTGGAGTCGCTGGGCATGCGGCCGTCGACGATCATTCTCGTTCGCCTGATGGCCCTGCCGGCCATGTTCCTCAGCCTCGTGGCGGGCCGGCTCACGGCCAGGTGGTCCTGGGCGCAGATAGCCCGGCTGGGCTTCGGGGTGTCGGCATTGGGCATGCTCGGTGAGGCACTGCTGGCGCAGAGCCTAGTGGGCCTGGTGGCTGGCAGCATCGTGTACGTCGCCGGGGTAGCGCTGGCTGCGCCGGCAATGATTAGCCTCTATGGACTGGTCTCCGCACCCAACCGCGGCAGTGGCATGGCGCTCAACGGGTTCATCCTGTTCGTCGGCACGAGCGTCGGCCCGCTCCTGGCGACGTCGTCGCCCACCTTCCGGACGCTGGCTCTCATCCTGGCCGGCATCCTGGCCATGGCACTGGTCGCGATCGCCGGTTTCAAGGCACTGGCCGACGCCGACCGCTGACTGCCACCCACACGGCGGGAGCGGCTGTCCCCATCGAGGACGTACTTTTGCAACGAGGACTGCGTTCTCCCCCAGATGGCGACGGGGAGATCCCAGTGGTCTGGAGGAAAGCGCAGTCCTCGATCGGAAAGTACGTTCCGGGCGCGAACCGCAGCCACCACGGCGGCCCACCCGGCCCGCCTTACCCCGTCCTCAGCTGAAGAGCGAGGCGGCCACCATGGTGTCGCCCTCCTTGATGCCCGGGGGGATCGCGAACAGCGCCGAGGCCTCGTGCTTGAGGTACTCCTGGAGGGCATCGCTCTTGGTCATGCGGTCCAGGATCGGGTAGAAGTTCGTGCGCGGGTCACGCACGAAGGCGATGAAGAACAGGCCGGTCTGCAGCTGCCCCAGGGAGTCGGAGCCGTCGGTGTAGTTGTAGCCGCGGCGCAGCATGCGGCGCCCCTGGTTCTGCTCCGGTGAGACGACGGCGATGTGCGCGTCGGCCGGCACGAGCGTCTCGCCCTTGTCGTCCTTGGCCTTGTAGTCCACGGCCGTGAACTCCTCGGAGGACTTCGTGGGGTTGGCGATGCTCAGCGGTGCCCCGTAGCGTTTGTCGCGCCCCATGGTCTGTTCCTGCTCGATGAGCCGCAGTCGGTCCCAGATCTCGGCGAGCATGCGGATGCGCCGGGCCACGTAGTAGGTGCCGCCCGTCATCCACTCGGCTGCGGCGTCGTCGCCCTTCTGGACCCATAGGTGCTTGTTGAGCTGGTCGGTGGAGTCCTCGGCCTTGATGTTGTTGGTGCCGTCCTTGAAGCCGAAGAGGTTGCGCGGCGTCTCCTGGTCCACGGAGGTCGACGACGTGCGCCCGTAGCCGACCTGACTCCACCGCAGTGTGGCGGTCCCGAAGGCGATGCGGGTGAGGTTGCGGATGGCGTGGACGCACACCTGGGCGTCGTTGGAGCAGGCCTGGACGAGCAGGTCGCCGTCGGACTGGGCGGCGTGGAGCTGGTCACCGGCGAAGGAGGGCATACCCTCCTTGAGGACGGCGGGCATCTTGGCGGCCAGGCCGAAGCGGTCCTTGCCGTCGGCGTCGACGAACAGGCCCTTACCCACGCCGAAGGTGATGGTCAGGCCGTTGGGCTTGTAGCCCCAGGTCTCGCCGGTGTCCTTGGGCGGCAGCTGCTTGTTGGAGCTGGGCTGGCCGCCGATGAGCTCACCGGCGGTCATCTGCTCGGCGGCCACGGCCCATTCGGACAGGAGGGTTTTTAGGTCCTCGACGTCGGTGGCGGAGACGTCGAAGGCCGCGGTGAACATGTTGTCCTGGGCGGGGGTGGTGATCCCCGCCTGGTGGTCACCCCGGAAGGGGTAGGTCGTGAGGATGGCCTCCTCGGGGCGGCGGGAGGCCTCCCAGGCGCGGCCGCCGGCCACACCGGCCAGGCCCGCGAGCGCGGCACCCAGGCCCGCACCGGTGAACATGGCACGGCGGCTAGTGCCCTTGGCACTAGGCTTCCCGGCCTGTCCGGCCTTCCCCGTCGCATCCGGCTTCTCCGGCTGGTCAGCCGCGTCGGATGCGCTCACCTCCTCGGGCTGCTCCGCCGCGTCGGGGGCCGAGTCGCTGTCACCCGAGCCCTCCGACGTCGGGGCCTGCGACTCCTGCTGCGCCTGCGCGGTCTCGTCCTGGGGCTCATCCAGGGTCTCGTCCTGGGCCGCGTCGTCGGCGACCGGGGAGGTGTCCGACTCGTGGGCCGGCTTGCCACTCACTGCTGTCTCCTTCCGGGGTGTCCGGGTTGTCGGGGTCCGCCGCCTCAGAGGATGGTTCCGGCAACCTTGGACAGCGACTCGCTCAGGGCGTTGACGGCGTCGGAGAACTTGCGCTGCTTGTCGGTGTAGGCGTTCTTGTCGGGGGTCTCGCCGGCGTCCTTCTGGACCGCGGCGATGGTGGAGTAGTCCACGTAGGTGGGCTGGCCGTTGGAGGCCTTTCCAGAGACCTCGGCCGCGACGAGCTTCTCAACCGCCGCGAACTGGGTGGTGATCTTCTCTGCGAGCTTGGCGTCCTTCTTCTTCACGAGCTCCTCGACGTTGCCGTAGGCGACCTTGGCGCCCTCGACATTGGCCTGGAAGTCGTAGAGGTCGGTGTGGGAGAAGGTCTCCTCCTCGCCGACGATCTTGGAGCTGGCGACCTCCTCGAGCAGACCGGAGGCGCCGTTGGCGACGTCCTCGAGCCCGAGCTCGAACTTCTTCCCGCCGGCGCCGTTGATGTTCCCGTAGACGAGGTCGTAGAGCGACTTGGTGTCGGCGTTGAGCTGGTCGGCGACCTTCTTGCGGGCGGCGTCGTCGGCGAACTTGAAGGGACTGGAGGAGTCCTGGGCCCACAGGTCGGCCTCGATGCGGTGCCATCCGGTCCATCCGGCGAGGACGTCCTTGTCCGTGACGGCCTTGCCGGCGCCGGAGGCGAGGTCCTGGACGCGGGTGTCCAGGGCGGCGTCGAGGTCGCCGGCCTCCTTGAGGCCGAAGGACTCGGCGGTGGGCTCGATGCGCTCGTAGAACTGACGCGCCAGCGGGTAGAGGCTCTTGGCGGTGGCGGTGTCTCCGGAGGTGTAGGCGGTGACGAAGCCCTGGGTGGCGGTGAGGAGCTGGCCGGTCTGGTCGCGCACGTAGGCGGTGTAGTTGGTGACGGCGGCCTCGCGCGCCTTGGTCTCGTCGGCACTGATGTCGACGGCGGCGCCCTTGGTGATCTTCAGCTCGGTGACGCCCTTGAGCTCGCCGACCATATTGGGCTTGCAGGCGGCGTAGTAGGTGCCCTCCTTGAGGGACGTGGTGAGCTTCGTGGTGGTGCCGGGGCCGATGTTCTCCTGCTCGGAGACGATCTGGAGCTTGTCCTCGGTGAGGATCTCCAGCTCGTTGGGGGCCGAGCCGGAGTTGGTGATGGTGAAGGTGACCACGCCCGAGGGGAAGGAGGTCGAGGAGAGCTTGCAGGCGTCGTCGGTGAGGGTCACCGTGATCTCCTGGGACGCCCCCGAGCCGGAGGCGCCGCCCTTGGCGTTCTTGGGGTTGTCGGCGCAGGCGGCCAGGCCCAGGCCCATGGCGGTCAGGGGGAGCAGGGTGAGGACGTTGCGTCGCTTGATGGTGGGCATGGTCTTTCCTTTGTGAGGAGTGGCGTGGACAGGGGGTGGGGAGGGAGGTCGGGGTGGTCAGGAGGTCACGACGGCGTCGGGCTCCTCGGCGTCGGACTCGTCAGCGCTCACGGCGGCCGGGGCGGCCTCGACTGCGCGCGCGGGCGAGGGCCATCGGCCCGCGATCTGGAGGGTGAGGAGCACCAGGGTCGGGACGATGTAGACCCACCAGCCCACGACCTGCAGGACAGTGGGCTGGAGGTTGAACTGGAACATGGCCTGGAGCAGCACGTAGAGCCAGTGGAAGGGCGAGGCGCCGTCGGGCAGGTAGCGGGACAGGTCCCAGGCGTGGTTCGTGAAGCCGGGAAGAACACTCGCCTCCTGCAGGTCACCGACGCCGTAGGCGACGATGCCGGCGGCAACGACGACGAGGAAGTAGCCGGTCACGGCGAAGAAGACGCGCAGGTTGATGCGCACCGCACCCTGGTAGATGAGGACACCCAGCACGATGGCCAGGACGAGGCCGGTGATGACGCCCGCTGTCGTCTGCATGGTGGAGCTCTCGATGCTGGAGCGCACGGTGGCCCACACGAACAGGGCGGTCTCCACTCCCTCGCGCCCGACGGCGACGACGGCGATCCAGACGACGCCCCAGCCGGACCTGCCTGCGGAGAGGGACTTGGACAGCGACCCCTCCAGCTCGCCCTTGAGCTCACGGGCGTTCTTACCCATCCAGAAGATCATCCAGGTCACCATGCCGACGGCGACGAAGGACAGGGTGCCGCCGAGGATCTCCTGAGCCTGGAAGGTGAGGGTCTTGGGGCCCCAGGTCATGATGGCGCCGGCGACCAGCGGGATCAGCGCCGCCAGCCCGACCCCGAGCCACAGCTTGGGCAGGGCATCGCGGCGGTCGGCCTTGACGAGGTAGGCGACGATGATGCTGACAACGAGCGCCGCCTCCAGGCCCTCCCTCAGGGCGATGAGCAGGTTGGCGAGAAACACTCGACCTCTAAGTCACGAATCAATCTCAAGTCACGACGGTCGAGGTAAGCCTAGCCTTAGACGATCTCACCACCAAAGAGGCTCATTTTTCGCATTCGTGTGGGATGGAGCCCAGCCTCGCCGGCCCGGGTCGGAACCGGACGGGGCCAGGTAGGAGAAGAAGCGGCCAGCCCAGGGGCGAGAGCACCGAACCTCGCGACCATGACCCCACTGAGTCGACCAGGTCTGCAGCTCTGTGTCCACAGCGCTGACATCAACAGGGCCATCGTCAATGCGCCCGGCGAGGATTGTTGGAATACTGCGGATTCTATTCGGCCTGCAGCCTGAGTGCAGGGTTAATGTCAGCGCTGTGGACACCAAGGCCCCGTCAGGCCTCTTCCCTTGGCCCATCGTCGCCTCAGTCTCGCCCCCACCCGAGAGTCCATCGCGGCCCAGCCACCCGCGCTGCGGGAGCCACCGCCCCATCGAGGACTTACTTTTGGTACCAGGACTGCGCTCTCCCCCAGATGACTGCGGGGAGATCCCAGTAGCCTGGAGGACAAAGCAGTCCTCGATCGGGAAGTACGTCCTCGGCGCGAACCGCAGCCGCCACTCCGGCCCAGCCCGGCCTGCGGCCCGCCCTCGGCTCAGCCGGCTTGCGGCAGGAGGATGGAGGCCCCCAGCGCGAAGGGGTAGCCGGGTTTGAGGATGCACTGGACGACCGGCTGCGCCATCTCCAGGACGCTGTCGGCGTCGAGGCCCTCCTCGCCGTTGGGGCCGGCCTCGGCCACGAGGTCGGAGTAGGGGATGGTGAGGTCGAGCAGGGCCATGCCGTCCCGGTGGGTGGCGGAGTCCCAGGCGCCGCCCTCCATCTCCTGCAGGGTCCCCAGGTGGAAGCTCATGACGCCGTGGTCGTCGACCTTCGCGGGCACGGACAGGATGTGGTGCGGCTCGGGGTCGCGCGGCGCACGCAGGGTGAACAGGATGATGCCGCCGTCGCGGGCGGCGCGCAGCATGATGCGGCCGATGTGGATGCCGAAGCCGACGATATCGAAGACCCCCTCCATGGCCTCCGCATAGGTCAGCGGCGCCTCCAGGGGAATGGGGGCTCCCTCACCGGGGTCGTTGATGGCGCGGCGGCCCGACGGCGTGGCCGCCTTGAGCAGCAGGAGGCGGCCGGCGTCGGTCAGGACGCCGGTCTCAACGCGCTCCTGCCAGCCGGCCGGGGCCTGGGCGGGGCCGGGCTCGGACTCCACCAGCCCCATGCCCAGGACGGTGGACAGGTCGGTGCCGTCGGCGGGCCGGTGCCAGGTGATGGTGGCGTCGTCGTGCCAGATGGGCAGGACCCCGTTGAAGGGGATGCCGAAGCGCACGTGCTCGCGCTCGCCGTCGACGGGCCGGGAGTTATCGACATGACTGACGTGGCTGGTGTGCCGGCCGGACCGACTCTCCGGCCCTGCGCCGCCGGCACCATTGTCCTGCGGTCCTGCCAGGTACTCGCTCATGAGCCCAGCCTAACTGCCGCTCGGTCGCCCCGTGCGCTCGTGCGGCCGGCAAGCCGCTCCTCCTTGCGGGCGTGCTCCCACTGGTGGACCTGCCGGGCCGAGAGCGCCAGCAACGCCAGGACCTGGAGCGCACTGGTGACGACCAGGCCGAGCGTGGCCTGCCGGACCCCGAGGCTGGAGACTTGAACCATGTCAGTGGCGATACCCAGGACGAGGGTCGCCATGAGGGCGATGCGGCCACGCGGGTGCCCGCGCCAGGCCGCCACCCCCAGGGCGGCGGTGATGAGCGTCAGGCCGCCGGACACCGTGGCGATGAGGGCGACGACGGCGGTGACCGCCCCCGGGTCCTCCTCCGGGAATGGGGCGGCCTCCAGCACCTGGGTGATGTCGATGCGGGCCACGCGCAGAATCTCGACCGCCACCATGAGCCCGATGAGCACCAGGGCGATGACGAGCTGGCTGGGGCGGCGGCGTCGGGCCTGGTGGTCGGCCAGTCGGGCCAACTGCAGGGAGAGCCCGGCGTCGGATCCGGGGACCACCTCGTTGAGGTCGAGCACGTGGAGGGCGCCGTCGGTGACCACCCGGTCCCCTCCCCCGTTCTTGTCGTGGTAGGAGGTGAAGACGTCCGGCCAGATCTCGAGCTCGGCGGCCTCGTTGGCCCAGCGGACGTCGTCGACGACGTAGTTGCGCTCGATGTCGATGTCGGCGTCGATCTTGTGGGTGACCTGGAGGGTGAGGGCGCTCAGGCCAACGGCGCGGTCGTAGGTGGCGGCGGCCAGCCAGTCCACGTGCCCGCCGCCGGGTAGCGACCAGCCGGGCGGGCAGTACCAGAAGCGGATGTGGTGGCGCTGGGCGGGGTTGCCCTCGACCTCCTTCTGGTAGGCGAAGCTCTGCTTGCGCCCGAAGAGCATGAGGTTGGAGACGGGGGCGGCCGGGTAGGAGCGGCGCAGCAGCGAGGAGATGATGATCCTCCAGGAGGTGCGCAGGGTGATGGGGTCGGCGCGCACCCAGCCGGCCGCGATCATCGCCTCGTGAATGTCCTCCTCGTCGCCCTTGACGGCGAGGTTGACGGGGTCGCCCAGGAGACCGTCGGGGGTGCGGGTGCGGCCGATGAAGTAGTCGGGGACGTAGAGCCAGGTGAGGACCTGGTGGAGGCGCGGCAGTGCGAGGTAGGCCAGGACCGCCCAGAACAGCAGGGAGTTGACCACGAGCACCGCATCGAGGTGCCAGCCCGAGCCGATGAGCAGCCAGGCCAGCCAGAGCGTGGCGACGGCGGCGATGGCGAAGAAGACGGCGTCGAGGACGTCGTCGATGCTCCAGGAGCGGGCGTCGACCTCCGACATCTTGGACGGGCCATCCCGGTAGACGGGAGGCGCCGTCGGACGGGGGCGAGTCACCTCGGATGGCGTCATGACAGCACGCTACCGAATACCTCTGACGTTGGAGGCAGGCCGTACCGCCATCAGCCACCCCCTCAAGCACTGCCGCGCCCTTCCGATCTGTGGAACGGAGGACGCGGCAGCCGGGGAACAGCATCGGCGGGATTCTCAGGGCCGCCGAGGAGACAGTGCTATGAGATCACTTGAGCACGAGGTCCTGGGTGTCGGAGTAGGCCGCGTACTTCTTGCCGCTCTGCATGCCCTCTGCCTCTCCACGGTTGTAGACGATGCTGGTGGTGCCCTCGGAGAAGGGCTTCAGCTTGGTCGACTCCGATACGGTGGCCATGGAGATCCAGCCCTCAACCTGCCCGGAGCCGGAGTCCTCGGAGTCGAACACCTCAAGACCGTCATCCTTCAGGTCGTCGGCCAGCAGCGCCCCGTACTCATCCGCCTTGCGCTTGGATTCCGTTTTGTCCTGGAGCGAGGTGGAGTCTGTGATCTTGTGGCTGAAACCAACATCCCCAGTGAAGTCGAGCGTGCAGTGAAGCAGGTAGACCGTATCGGACTGACGGGTCTTCTTGTACTTCGGTGCGGCGTAGTCCTCGATCACCTTGTCGCAGGTCTGGGTGAGACCGATCTCCTCATCCTTGAAGGTCACCGGCTTGATCTCCTGAATCTCGGAGCCGGACTTGGTGGTCTCACCACTCTTGCTCTTGGTGTCCTTGGCATCCTTGCCGTCCTTGTCGTCCTCGGAGGGGGATGCATCCGAGTCGCCTGAGTCCGGCTCGGCGGAACTGGTCGCGGAGCCACTACCAGGGGAGGGCTGAGCGATGTCCTGCTCATCGCAGGCGGACAGTCCGACAGCCATGGCAAGGGCGGCGGCGACGGAGAGAACTTTGACGGAGGAGCGCATGGGGATTCCTTTCTCGCGCGCTGGGGATGGCGAAAGTGTGCACCCGGCGCGAGCCCTCTTCCATGGGGAGCCCACCCAGGGGAGCGCTCCCCGCCTCCGCCCGCCTGCCTCTCAGAAGTCCCAGTCCTCGTCCTGGGTGGCCTCGGCCGTACCCATGACGTAGGAGGAGCCCGAGCCGGAGAAGAAGTCGTGGTTCTCGTCGGCGTTGGGGGACAGGGAGGCGAGGATCGCCGGGTTGACGTCGACGGCGTCGGCCGGGAACAGCGCCTCGTAGCCCAGGTTCATGAGGGCCTTGTTGGCGTTGTAGCGCAGGAACTTCTTGACATCCTCGGTCAGGCCGAGCTCATCGTAGAGGTCCTCGGTGTACTGCTCCTCGTTGTCATAGAGCTCCATGAGCAGCTCGAAGGTGTAGTCCTTGAGCTCTTGCTGACGCTCGGGCGAGGACTCGCGCACGGCCAGCTGGTACTTGTAGCCGATGTAGTAGCCGTGGACGGCCTCGTCACGGATGATGAGGCGGATGAGGTCGGCGGTGTTGGTCAGCTTGGCGTGGCTGGACCAGTACATGGGGGCGTAGAAGCCGGAGTAGAAGAGGAAGGACTCCAGCATGGTGGAGGCGACCTTGCGCTTCTCGGGGTCGTCGCCGCGGTAGTAGTCCAGGATGATGCGGGCCTTGCGCTGAAGGTTCGCGTTCTCCTCGCTCCAGCGGAAGGCCTCGTCGATCTCCGCCGTCGAGATGAGGGTGGAGAAGATCGAGGAGTAGGAGCGGGCGTGGACCGACTCCATGAAGGCGATGTTGGTGAGCACCGCCTCCTCGTGGGGGGTGCGGGCGTCCGGGATGAGGGAGACCGCGCCGACCGTGCCCTGGATCGTGTCCAGCAGCGTCAGGCCGGTGAAGACCCGGGTGGTCATGTTCTTCTCGGCCTCGTTGAGAGTAGCCCAGGACTGCACGTCGTTGGACAGCGGCACCTTCTCGGGCAGCCAGAAGTTGCCGGTGAGGCGGTCCCAGACCTCGAGGTCCTTGTCGTCGGTCAGGCGGTTCCAGTTGATGGCCTGGACGCGGTCGACCAGCTTGATGGGCTCGTGCATCAGTTCCTCCCGAGGTTTGGGTGATCCGGCCTCATGCTACCGACGAGTCCCTCGGCGGGCAGCCCAGCCCGCCCGAAGGGGACTGTGGTGCCCGCCGCGCCGGGGCCATCAAGATTCAAACCACTTGTATGATATGATGGCGACATCAGACTGCACCACAAAAGGAGAGCATTTTGACCGACCAGAGCGTAGTCGTCATTACCTTCACCGAGTCCTCCAAGGCGTACGAAGTTCTCAGTGACCTCCGCCAAGCCTCCGCGGAAGGGAGGATCGACGTCGTCTCAGCACTCATCGCGGAACGCGAGGAGGACGGACACCTGCACCTGGCGGAGGGATCGGACGCGACGATCGGCGAGGGCACGGCAACTGGGGGCCTCATCGGCCTGATTGTCGGTCTGCTCGGCGGCCCACTCGGCATGCTCCTGGGATGGGGTGCAGGTTCCGTTATCGGAAGCCTGAGCGACATCGACCATGCTGACAAGCGTGAGACCGTCCTCGGCGACCTCAGCGCCCGCGTCGCTCCCGGAACAACGGCCATCCTCGCCCAGGTATCTGAGGTGACGCCCGAGGTGCTTGACAACATCTCAACGAAGTTGGGTGGAACTGTGGCCCGCCGCCCCGTCTCCGAGGTGCTGGCCGAACTCGAGGCCGCCGAAGCAGCTGCAGAAGCAGCGGATCGCGAGGCACGCCGTACCATTCGCGACAAACGCCGCGAAGAGCGCAAAGAAGCATGGGACAAGCGAGTCGCTGATCTCAAGGAGCACTTCAAGCGCTGAGCACAACACTTTAAAGCGGGCTGCACGCATCGATGTCTCGATGCGTGCAGCCCGTCGTCATTGGCACTGGTGGGGAGAACGGTCGGCACGCCCCAAGGATGCAAGCCCTCTCGCAGATACCTTACGACGAAGCGTCCGGCTGCTGGGCCGCGGCAAGGATGGGCGCCCCCTTCTCAGGCGGATCTCCCTGGCCGACCACAGCGCCGGACTTCATGTCAAAGGCGACGACCTTGGGTTGGACCTTGCTTTCCACCGAGGTGCTCAGCTCCACCCGCTGGAGCACCTGGTTGCCGAGGACTGTGGCAAGAACCGCGGCATCTGGCTGAACATCCTCATCCTGCCAGTCCTTCGCCCATTTCTTGAATACGAGACGGACTTGGTGGCTGCCCTTGTCTTCCGCCTCCAGGCTCAGGACCGCTCCGTACCGCTTGTCGGAGGGAATGGATTCCAGTGCACGCTTGATCGGCACGGAGGTGAGGTCCTTACCCTTGGCGTGGGAGATGAAGCAGTGAGACCGTCCAATCAGGATACTCTGCTCGACCCTCAGGGAGCCGAGGCGCAGCACTGGGGAGGTGGGCGGCAGGATGAAATGATCCGGGAGAGTCTCAGCAGTCCGGTACTCGAAAGATATTCTCTCCTCCTCGATCTGGACTCGCTCCATGCCGGGAGACACCGCCTCCACCGTGGCGGAGGCGGCCTTGTCAGCATCCTTCATCGGCAGGTAGCAGAACACGGAGGTCTTCCCCTTGACCCAGGTGACGACCATCCTCGCCTCACTGGCCCCGGTCAGGCGCAGCACCTCGGCGTAGGCGTCCCGCACAACTGACGACACCGATCCCACAGACGGATCATCCTTGAGCCGCACGTCCACAATCCAACGATCCGGCTCTGAGAACTCCGGGTGCACCTCCACCCGTGCGGATGCCACGGCGTCGAGCCCGGAGAGGTACTGCTGCACCTTCCACTTCCGTCTCTTGCGCGCCATGGCCATAGGCGAGCACCCGACCACTGCGAGAGCAAGGGATGCGGCCGTTACGGCCAGGACCTGACGACGTCGCACACTCATCAGACGTCACTCCGTTGCATCGAGAACACCTGCCGCACTCTCCTGTCACAGGGAACCATCAGATTCATGCTCCCATTACGACGAATCGGAGGCAGACTTCTGTGCTGCTGCAAGTATCTTCGCGCCCTCCTCAGGTGGGTCTCCGGCATCGAAGGCACCCGCTTTCATATGGAAGAACACGCCTTCTCGGCTGGCAACGCTCGTGTTCCATGCGGTCGTGAGGCCAAGCTCTTGAAGCAGCTGATTTCCTGAAACAACGTTGAGGACTTTCGCTGCCGCCGCGACGTCGAGCCCGTCAGACTCTTTTCCAAAAGCAGCAACGTCGAGCGATATGCTTCCACTCACGATATCGTTGTCTGTGAGCTCAACTACAGCTCCCTCCCGATATTTAGAGTCGATAGCCTCTACAACCTTACGGAGAGGAATGGGACTGAGGTCAACGGTATCGGAAACCGCCCGAATAGACATACCATCAAGCTCAAAGCTGTCACTCACACTCACTCCGGATCGTGGCGTCATGATAAGGTCAGTCGGAAATTCCTTCACCACTCCTCGAGTTACCGAGATACGACCACGCCCAGCACTCATGGCGCCGCGGCCGGGCTTCGCCAGCTCTCTCAGATAATCGAGTTCCGCCCCATTCGGCTCATTCGCTGAGATCGGCCACGACACAGAGGCGCCATTCTGCACCCATGATGCCGTCACGCTAGCAAAGCCCTCCCCCACCACCTGCACAACCCGATCATAAGCGTCTTTAAGGACGGTGAGAATTTCTTCTCGCCCAGGATTTTTGTTAAGGAGGATCAGGACCGACCAGGAGTCACCTGCGGTGAAATTGGAATCCAGCTCCACATCTACTGACTTGACGGCAGGGAAGCTCTTCAAGGACTTTTCGATTTGATGACGAGCCTGGATATTCTCCGGAGCCAACGACCCGCAGCCCGACATCGCCGGCAACACCAACGCTCCGGCACCGACCAGAATCGTGCGCCTCGGGAGGGCCTTTCCTCCCGCCAGCCCCGTCACAATCGGACCGACTCACCCGAACGCGCCAGGAAGAGCGCGATGAAAAGGAACCGGATGATGCTGCGTCGACGATGAGCCATGGCGCCACCGTAGGACCTCACCCCCGGCGCACGGGATGGGGATTATTCCCCTGTCCGGCCTGTGCCGCTGCTGGAGCGCAAGAAGCCCCGGGCCCACCTGAGCGGAGAACTCAGGTGGGCCCGGGGACCTATCCCTGTGAGAGGTGGGAGCTGGCGACCGGCGTCAGGCGCGGCGGCGACTCACCAGCAGAGCCCCTCCCATCACGGCGACCACGGCGATGCCCAGAGGCAGGCCGATCCTGACACCGGTGCTGGCCAGCGGGCCCCCCGCAGGACCGCCGGGCGCCCCATCGGCCGGGGCCGGCGCCGCCGAGTTGGTGGGCGTCCCCGGCGCAGGCGCACCGGCCGACGACGAGTCACCCGCAGCGGTAGAGCTGCTCGCGTCAGCACTGGGCTTGGCGCTCGGGTCCGCG
>NZ_KV789103.1:0-1571 GCF_001807465.1 Actinomyces sp. HMSC08A09
GCCGCCCGCACAGGAGTCGCCGTGGCCACCAGCATCGCCCCGTCCGCCGATGTCCCTCCGGGTTCCACCCGGGAGGGGAGTGACGGCGCTCATGGTGCCGGTGGCGCCGGCAGCGCGTCCGGCCGTGCGGATGCGGCGACCGCGTCCCCGAGGGGTGCTGGGGCGGTGGGCCGGCGCAGTCTGCTCCTGCTCACCGACGCCTTCCCCTATGAGGTGGGGGAGGAGTTCCTCGAGCAGGAGATCGAGACCCTGTGCGCCGCATACGACGAGGTCGTCATCGTCCCGATGCGCCTGAGCCAGGGGGCCCGTCAGACCCGCGACCTGCCGGCCAATGCCCGCTGCGCCCTGCTGCCCGCCTCGCGGCTGGCCGACTGGCGCCTCCAGGCCCTCCTGCGCGCCCCGCAGATTCTGCTGGGCCGCGAGCGCATGGTGGAGACCCCGGTGTGGAAGAGCTTCGGCCGCTTCGGCATGGATGTGCGCTTCGCGGCGATCGCCCTGAGCGCGTACGGACGAATGCGTCGGCTCCTGCCGAGCCTGGGGCTGGAGGGGACGGGGCACCTGACCATCTACTCGTACTGGTTCTTCACCGGGGCAGCACTGGGCGGTATGCTGCGGCGTCGGGAGCTGAAAAGGCGCCCGGTGACGGTGGTTTCGCGAGCGCATGCCTACGACGTTGACGAGGCCGACGCCCCCCGCGGCTACATCCCCTCACGCGCCTTCGTCATGCGGGCCGTGGACCGGGTCTATCCGATCTCGGACTACGCGGCCTCCTTCCTGCACCGGCGCTTTCCCGAGGCCCGGAACATCGAGGTGCGCCGGTTGGGGGTGCCGCCCGCTCCGCGCCACGAGCGTCACCGGACTGAGCCCTTCCAGCTGGTCTCCTGCTCGCACATGGCCCCCTACAAGCGGGTCCACCTCATCGTGGAGGCCGTCGCCGAGCTGGAGCGACGCGGTCGGAGAGTCTCCTGGACCCACATCGGCGAGAACGACGCCGATCGTCTGGCCGCCATGCGCGCCCGGGCCGAGGAGCTGATCGACTCGACCCCGGTGACCTTCACCGGGCACCTGACCAACCGCGAGGTGCGCGAGCTCTATGCCGCCACCGACTTCGCCTGCTTCCTCAACTGCTCCGACGGTGAGGGCGTCCCGGTGGCCGTCATGGAGGCCCAGGCGGCGGGTATGCCGGTCGTGGCCACCGCCGCCGGCGGGACTGGCGAGATCGTCCACGACGGCGAGAACGGCCGGCTCGTCCCGGTGGAGGTCACCGCCGCGCAGGTGGCCGACGCCGTCGAGTCCGTGATGGACCTCAGCGACGCCCAGTACGCAGACATGAGTGCACAGGCCCACGCCACCTGGGCGAGGATGTCGGATGCGCAGCGTCAGTACCGCGAGTTCGTCGACGGCCTGGTGGCCCTGGAGGGCTGAGGTCATCTGCCGAGACCGTTTTCCTCCGCCTCTTCTTAGCGGCGTCGCAGAGGAGAGGCGCCGGCGATGTCGTCTCGCGGGGGTCAGTCCCCTAGGATGGGGCCGGTCGTGCAGCGCCGCCGCCTCCGGCGACCGGAGCGGCACGG
>NZ_KV789104.1:0-9225 GCF_001807465.1 Actinomyces sp. HMSC08A09
ACCTGACCCCACCGACCCGGAGCCGCGTCGATTCTGAATTTTTTGTTGATGAGTTCGTATGGGGTGGAGTGCCGGGGGTCCGGACTCTTCGAGTGAAGCACGCTTGACACAGTCGACCCTGTCAAGCACACTAGACATGTCAAGCAAACATGACACCCTCTCTCGGGGTGATTGGCTAATCAAGGGATGATCGCCATGCTCTCCGCCGTCTCCGCTCCTTCTGTCCTGGCCGCCACGTCGTCGACCTCCTCCGCTGTCACCTTCGTTGCCGGGGTGGTCGGTGGCATCGTCGCCGGGATCGTCCTCTACCTGCTCGTCTACCGGTACTCGGCTCGCCATCTGCCCGAGGTCCGTGCCGAGGAGGCGTCCGAGCTCCTCAAGAAGCTCAGCGGGCAGCAAGCCGGTCTCGTCTGCTCCCTCCCCACCGGAATCATGGTGGGCTTCGTGTTCCCGGCGACCAGTCATCTCTCCGCCGGACCACTTCTGCTGGTCGTTCACCTCATAGGCACCGCCATGGTCAGCGTGTCCATCATCGGTGTCGCGTGGCTGTCCCCGAGACTGCGTGCCGTCCGGAACGCGGCTGCGGCATGAGTGGGTTGTCTCGCCGCGCTCCGGGTGGTGAGGCTCATGGATAATGACGTGCGCAGTCTGCGCGAGGCTCGAGGCCTCACCCAGGCCCAGCTCGGAGCCGCCCTGGGTGTCTCCAGACAGAGCGTCAACTCCATCGAAAAAGGCAAGTACGACCCCTCCCTTCCTCTGGCCATCGCCATAGCCCGCTACTTCGAGACCGCTGTTGAGGAGATCTTTCATGTCTGAGTCGGATCCCACGCCTACCCCTTCCTCCGCTGCGGCAGCCGCTTCGTCCTCCCCGGGCTCGACGTCGAGTGCTCGGGCAAGCCAGAAGGCCACCAAGCGGCGGCGGTCCACCATCGGGGGCATGGCCTGCGTTGTCGCCGTCGTCATCCTTCTGTGGGCGGCTGCGTTGACGATCCCGATGCCCAATGGCTTTCTCTATGGTGGCGCCAGCGGGGCGTCAGTCGTGATGCTCGTGTACATCGCCCTGATCGTCGCCAAGAGGCGCGGATACGAGACCTTCGTTGTCCGTGAGCTTGAGAAGCGGGGGGACGAGCGGGACAGGGCCGCCTCGCAGCGGGCCTGGGCACTCACTGGCGTCGTCGGGCTCGTCGGCAATGTTGTCGTTGGCACCGTGGGGGCCTTCGGAGGGTCGATGAAGCTGGGTATTGTTGTCGTCCTGTGGCTGCAGCTGGTCAGTTTCATCGGAGGAAGCATCTACTTCAACCGCACGATGTAGATCGTGGAGGTGCGCCCGAGCCTGCCGCCCGCTCGGTGCACCGCCTGGCCCGCACACAGATCGACAAAATCTTCATAATCGACCCGGAGCCGCGTCGATTCTGAAGTTTTGGTTGGTGAGCGTGGGATGGGTGCGGGCGGCGCCCACCGGCGTCTTCGCGTAGACTTCGCTCCACCCTGACCGGCGCCCCGCGCCGGCCATCGTTCCCTGTCCCACCGCCCGCCCCGGGCGCACCCGAGGAGAATCCATGGTCCAGCAGTCCGCCCCGCCAGGAATCTGGGACGAGGACCCCGACGGCGCCTCCATCCTCCTGGCCACGGGTCGCGCCCGCCACGACCTCCTCGTCATCGCCGAGCCCGCCTTCCTGCGCGACCTCGACCAGGCCTGGGGGCGTCCCTCGGCCCGAGTGCGCCTGTCCTTCCTGCCCGGCGTTGAGGCCCCCAGCGCCCCCGGCCACGAGGACGCGCTCGTGTCCTACGAGCGCGGTGGACTCGGCGTCCTCGTCGCCCGTGGTCGCACCAGCATGTACGAGGGTGGGGCCGCGCGCGGTGCGACGGCGCTGGCCCGGATCGCCAGCGGGGCCCGCCTGCGCGCCGCCCTGCTCGTCACGCGCGCCACCCCGCTGCGCGGCTCCGGTGATGTGGCCGGTGGCTCGGCGCCGGGACAGGTGCGCGTTGTCGCCGACCACCTCAATGTCTCGGGTGGTTCCCTCTTCCCGGCCCCCGGCATGGTCTCGGCGGGCTGGGACGCGACGCTCACCGAGCGCCTGGGGAGCCTGCGCGGCGTGAGCGGCAGCTCCGTCGTCGCCCTCGTGCCCGGGCCACTGCGCCCGAGCCCGGCCGAGTCACGCGCTCTGGTCTCCTTGGGCGCCGACGCCGCCGTGACCGACTCCGTGGCCGAAGCCATGGTCCTGGCCTCGAGGGGAGTGGCGGTCTCCGCCCTGACCTACCTCGACGCCCCGGCCGCCGGTGGGAACCTCGGGCGGGCGCAGCTCTCCCTGAGGCAGGCCTCCGGAGTCACCCTGGCCGCCGTCGAGGAGATCCTCAGAAGCCTGCGGGCCGGTTCCTGAACGTGATTCTGGGAACGGCGTGGAAAAGGATGCTGCCCAGGCCGCCGGCCCCCGTTAAGGTCATCTCGTGAAACCCTTCCTCTTCCTGGCCACCCGTAGCGACGATGAGCCTGCCGACGCCGAGTACGAGGCGTTCCTCAAGCGCACCGGCCTGGACGAGTCCACGCTCCGCCGCCTGCGCCTGGAGGCTGAGTCCCTGCCGCAGATCGATCTGGACGACTGGTCCGGCATCCTCGTGGGCGGCTCCCCCTTCAACGCCTCCACCCCGGCGGAGAAGAAGTCCGCCACCCAGAAGCGGGTCGAGGCCGAGCTCTCCGGCCTGCTCGACCGCGTCGTCGCGGCTGACTTCCCCTTCTTCGGCGCCTGCTACGGCGTGGGCACGCTCGCCTGCCATCAGGGCGCGGTTGTCGACACTACCTACGGCGAGGCCGTCACCGCTCCCGACGTCACTCTCACCGAGGCCGGCCTGGCCGACCCCATCTGCGCGGGCGTCCCGAAGGTCTTCCAGGCCTTCGTCGCCCACAAGGAGGCGGTCACGACGCTGCCGCCCCACGCCGTCGTCCTGGGAACCGGTGAGGCCTGCCCGGTCCAGATGTTCCGGATCGGCTCCAACCTGTACGCCACCCAGTTCCACCCCGAGCTCGACGGCGACTACCTCGCCCACCGGCTCGGCTTCTACGCCGGTCACGGCTACTTCGCCGACGACGAGCTCGCCGACCTCCAGGCCCGCGTGCGCCTCGACGACGTCTCCGACTCCTGGAAGCTGCTGGCCAACTTCGTGTCCGTCCACGCCCGCGACTGACCGGCTTTCTTCCCGATACGTTCAGAGAGAGCGGCCCCGGCCCGCGCTGTCGTGTGAGCGCGGGCCGAAGCCGCGGTTCGTGGTCTGAGTGGGGTGGGTGGCCTCAGCCACTATGGCAAGAGTGTGAGCGCTGTGCTCTTAAGGGGTGGGAGCGCGCGCGAGACAGCCCGGTAGGGCCTTGGCGATGCGGTCACCGGAAGTACCTGGCAGCCCTCTGATCTGCTTCGTTGTACTTACGAGCCGCTTCGCGCCAGTCCCGTTTGAAACGATCGAACCATCCGGTGGTGGCGGCGTCGTCGGTGCTGTGGGCCTGGGGTGCGGAGGCGGTGACCGCTGCAGGCTCGGCGGCGCTGGCGGTGGTGCTGCTCAGCGCGAGCCCGCCGGTCAGGATGCCTGCGCTCAGGGTCAGGGCGAGGAAGCGCTTAGGGGTGGATATCTGTCGCATATTGACCTCCTAATGGATAACTGGCCCTTGAACCCTAGCAGTCCTGGAGGCTGTGAGTGCCAATATATCTACCTAGCATCATAATGTGCTGTGCTTCATGGTCGTGCTGACTGGGGAACCTGCACGGCTTGCCCGGAAGTGCGTTGGCCCGTACCCGTTGTTGCGGGTACGGGCCAACGTCATGCGGCTATCCGTCCGGCGGCAGCTCCTACTTGCCGTCCGACATGGCGCTGGCCGAGGGGGCGGCCGACATCTTGTCGTCGCTCATCTTGCCGTCCGACATGCTGCCGGAGGTGGGGCTGTCGGACATCTTGTCATCCGACATCTTCCCATCCTCGGTCTTGCCGTCGCTCATCTTTCCATCGGACATCTTGCCGTCACTCATGGTGCCGTTCGGGGTGGAGGTCTGCTCCATCTTGTCCTTGTCGGCATTCGTGGAGCCGCAGGCGGCGGTGCCGACGGCGAGGGCGGCAACGAGCAGGGCGGCTGACACGATCTTGCGAGTACGCATGGGAGAACTCCTTGGTGACATGGGCTGGCGACGTGGCCAGGTGAGTGGTGGCGCACCGACGTAGTGCACCGTCACCAGGAGTTCGGAGCCGCGAGGCGTCTGGATGGTGCCAGGAGAGTGACTCCAGCCATATAGCTGACGGCACGGGTGCCCCACCAAGCCCGCTACTGGCCGTCCTCGTTGGTATTCGCCGTGTGTGTGGCAGCCTCCTGGGTGGCTTGGGCGGCTTCGGCTTTCTTGCGTTCCCGGCGGGCCCGGTCGCGTTCGCGACGTCGTGCGCGGGCCTCCTCCTTCTTGTGGAAGGCGGCTGCCTTGGTCGCCATCCACTCCGGGATGAACTCAGGATCCCTGGGGTGCAACCTCAGCTCCACCGCCGCGTCTTGGTCGCCAGCGGGATCTCCGTTAATGACTGGCTCACGCATCCAGTCCGACTCCTGATGCAGCACACCGTCAAAGGCATCCATCCACAGGTGCGAATACAGCCAGGCACCCCGATGAGGATCGACCTGAGCCGGACGAAGGTCATCCATGGTGAAGTCCATCTTCGCGGGAAGCAGCACGCCCTTGCGTTGACCGTTAATGGTCAGCCAGTTGGTGATGAACCCGGTTCGGTGGATGGCGTGGTAGTCGATGTCGATGCGGGTCCCGCCGCTGTCACGCAGCCAGTCCCGCAGCATGCCCTCGAACCGCTCGAAGACCTCCTGCTCACTCAGGTCCTCAGCACTCACAGAAACTACCTCCTACTGGTTCGCGAACGGCAAGCTTTGAGGAACGCCTTTAGCGTCCGTCCATGTCGCTTTGAACTCGGTGGGTACTTGCTCGGTCTTGGTCAGCTCCGGCCCGACCGGGTCTCGGTAGTTGAAGTCTACGGCGAAGCCCTTGTAGTTGCCCGGCTCCTTGGCGATCTGCTGCTCCAGCCTCAGGTAGGACTCGAAGTTGCTGTTGGGGAAGTTCTGGTTGACCTCCTTGAGCATCGCCACCACGTTGATCTTCTCAGGCGGTCCGTGGAACTGGGTACCGGCCCCGTGCCCACCGTTGTGCTCACCGGGCAGGTCGTCACCTTGCTCTGCGTATGCGCCGAGCGCACACCCTTCTCACCGTCAGACAGAGGCTCCATGTGGCCGTCGACCTCCATGCGCGCGGTACGCGCGTGCTCGTCAGTGACATAGTGGAACTTGCCGTCCACCTGACGGTAGAAGTGACCTTGTTTAGGTGTGCGCAGGACATTGTTTTAAGGTTGCGACGAGCGGTCTGTTGGCCCGTGGTGGGAGCGGAAAAGCCTTGTGGTGCTGGGGTCAAGTCGGTTGTCTCGACTTGACCCCAGCACCACAAGGCTGACGGGGTCTACTCTCCGGCTTCAGCGGCTATCCATGCTCCTGCGAAGTGATTCGTCACCCGGCAGGGATAGGCAGTGCCTCAGGCTGAATCCGAGTGGAGAGAGCTACTTATGTCGGTTCTACAGGTCGTCGCGGCGGGCGTGCTCGAAGACCGGCGGGCTGCCGGGACGGTCGATGACAGCGTGAGGCACACCGGCGGGCTTAGGGCCGTCCTTCCTTCGGATGGACTCTGTCTCCTGTTTACTGAGTTCCATCATGGACAGGTAGTAGTCCAGGAAGTCGTCATAGCGCTGCATGACCTCGCCGCGTACCCAGGAGACGGTCCCCTCAGCCGGGGTGCCGGGCTTTCCCATGAGAGCGATCTCAATAGATTCTCGAGAGGCGACAACAGTGAAGTGGTCGGCGGCGATGACGCCTCCGGCGGCCATGGCCTCGACGCACTCCTCCAGCTCCAGCTGGATCTGTCCGGCCTTGTGCAGCTCGCCGCCCAGCAGGTCGGAGGTGGAGAAGATCGTCATGTCCTGGAAGAAGCAGGGCCAGCCATCGGCCGCTAGGAGGAAACCTCGGTAGGACTCTGGCAGACGGAAACCCAGCCGGGCCTCGGCGCGGGCCACAGTCTCCTCTGACGCCTTCGGATTTGGCATCGCGTAGTCCCACAGCCCGGTCCAGTCGGCCTCCATCCTCGCTTGGACGATCATCCACCCCCAGCCGATGTAGTCCGGCCACGTCCACCCGGGAACGCCCTGACTTGCCTGGCTGGATGTGCCAGCAGTCTCACCAGTCATGTCTCAATCCCCTTCCCCGACGAGGAATTCTGTTGGCTTGTACCCTACCGGATAGTTGTTGTTCTGTCCTGCCAGGCTGGAGTTCAACTTGGACGGCATTGCCTGCCAGCTGGGTGGATTCCCATGCCCCAACCATGTGCTGTCCGGAACGTGTCCGGCAACAATGTCAGGAGATGGGTATTTTTCCGGGTGCGCTCGCCTCTCTTGTCGGGCTGCACGCTTTGCCTGACGGTCGATTTCGGTGCCTTTTGTGGCAACTCTTCCGGTGGGAGACAACTTCCCCTCTCTAAGTGCCTGGTTGCACCCAGCGACATATTCGTGAAGTGCTTTAACGTCAGCTTCTGATGCTCCTTTGAAAGGCTTAAAGACGACCGGGCCGCTCATTGGGTCGCTTCCGTCGCCGCCCTTTCCGTCGCCTCCGCCCTTGGGTGGAGTGCCTTCGCCGCCACTGGTGGTTGGTTTGGGGTCGGACTTGGCTGGGGCGTCGTCGAGTTTTTGTCCCCAGCGGCCTTCGTTGGGGTTGGGGCGTGGGGTCTTGGGGGGTTTAGGGCCGCCGGTGGGCCTGTGGACGGTGGGTTTGGCTCTCCCCATGTCGCCGGCCTGGCGCATGCTGATGCCTGGTAGGCCGGCCAGTGCGTACTGGGGGTTGCTGAGGGAGGATGCGAGGTCCTTGGCTGCCTCCACCTTCGTGGTGACGGCCTCGCTGACCTTGGCCGGGATGCGGTTGAAGGCCGCAGCGACGTCGTCGAGCAGGCGGTTGGCTTTGGTTAGCAGGCCTTTGAGGTTCTTGGCTGACAGGACGGTGTCGGCGACTTCCTTGGACAGGCGGGTCACCCAGGAGGAGACTTCAGTGATGGCTGTGCTCACTGCCCAGGGGGCGGCCAGGCCTGCGGTGAGAACTCCGATGGCGACCTTGGAGGCGAGCTTGCCGATGACGTCTGAGATGGCGTCGCGGACCATGTCGTGCACCATGCGCACGATCATTGAGGCCACCGTCAGCCCGCCCGAGATCGCGCCGGCCAGCTGACCGGTCATGCGCAGGTGGGAGGCGGAGCCGGCCTGGAGGGTCTTGAAGGTCGCTACCGCCAGGGACTCCTGGCCGGCCAGACGCCCCGTGCACACCTTGTCCAGCTCACCGGCGCACGAGTTCAGCTTGGTGGCGATGTTCGTCCACGTCGAGGCAGCCGCAGCCACCGCGAGAATATGTGAAGCGGTGGGGGCCGAGTCGGGAAGACTCGACCCCCACCGTTGGCGGGTTGATCAGTCAGGTGCCAGCTGGCCGGGCGGCTCGCGTGAAGCCCCCTTCCAGCGCTCAGTCGGCCAGGACAGCCGGGATGGCCTCATCCAGATACCATAGCCAGAACGCCCGGCGGGCATCGACGTCGGTGTCCTCGATGGGCTGCCAGTTCAGTGCCCCGGCTGCGGCGCTGGCGCAGCTGTCCTCGAGGGCTACAATTCTCCTCCTTCTGCGAAATACTTCTCTTCAGCTTCAGTAAGATCAGTCATCGCTGGCGATTCAATTGTCGCGGACACAAATCTTGTGCCGACTCCTAAACCGACACTCGCGCGTGACGGCAAATACCAAGACAAAGTTTCGACTTTGCTGCTAGAGCCGGGGGTTGCAGTCCCGTACAGTGATGTAAGTCCAGCAACGTACTCTGAGCGTGCTGACTGTATCAATGCCCTAATTTCCGGGCCCGGGTCCGGAGGGGCAAGGCTGGTCAAGCGGAAAGAGACTCTGGATATATACTTATTGTTGTTGACGACTAAGCTTATGTGACCGTCTTCTTCTCCGTTGCTGACGGGAGTAACGAAAAATCTTCCATCGTCTGGAGCGGGTGTCCAGCCGAACTGGTCTCGCAGCGAGAAAGCCTCCTCGACGGTCATGGGCCATCGATGCTCGGCAATCGCTCGAATAATACCAATTGCCTGGTCGGCCGGGTAATAGCGAAAGTCTGATGTTGTTGATCCCGCATCGTTTGATGTAGTGGGATTCATGGCACTCTCCTGGGCTTTCTAGAGTTTGTCGATAGAATTTTGAAGGTGCTGAGTGACTTCCGGTGTGAGCTCGAAGGGGGTGTTGGTGACTTCTATTCTACCAGGTTCGCGTGTCGCTATCACCTTGATTGTCATCTTTGTGTCCCCGTTCTGAACGCTCTGCCACACATCGGGGTGGTCGTGGAAGTACTGGGCGAAGCGAGGGTCGCTCAGCATGCGGTCTCGCGTGTACGCAGGCGATGCCTGAGGGGCCTTCCCTTCGTAAGTAGTCGCACGTGGCGTGCTGTCCACGCGTGCTCCTACCCCCTTGTATTCCGCGACGACCATTTCATCGCCGTTCGGACTCAGGGCCATCCCGTCGACCCAACCTCGCGGGGCGGTCCCGTTGTTCACTGTCACATTGTCTGCACGGAACTCTTCAGGAATATGGTACCCATTCTCCGTGAGATGTGCCTCACCGCCTGCCTCTCCGATCCTGGCGGCAGCGTCGTTTAATTCCTTACGTGCGGTAGACGCCTCGTCCGCCAAGTCTTCAAGCTTGGAAATTTCACGTGCGCTGTGGCCATTGTCTGCCATTTCAGCTGCTGTGTCTTGCATTCTCTTTCGCGTAAAGTCGCTACGAGAGTACCCCTCGGGCACTGCTTCATCCAGGCGCTCTATAGCTTGCTGCTTTGCGGCCTTCTGGGCTTGATGCTGGCGGAATAGCTCAGGTATGTCTTTTTGGTACTTATCAGCATTCTTTCCCGTCTTGGCCGCGTCTGCCGCACTGCCGGCACGTTTTGTGCTGGCTGCCGCCGCGCCCGCGGCGCTGGCTGCTCCCTTGGCTCCGTCGGCAGCAGCGTCCGTTGCGTGGCTGGTGCTCTTGGCTCCGTCGGCAGCAGCGTCCGTCGCCTTGCTGGTGCTCTTGGTGGTGCTGGCTGCGTCGTCGAGTTTTACTCCCCAGCGGCCTTCGTTGGGGTTGGGGCG
>NZ_KV789105.1:0-568 GCF_001807465.1 Actinomyces sp. HMSC08A09
CTCGATGAGTTTCCGTCAGGGGCCACGCACGTAGAGACTGCGGATAGTGCCCTGGGCACCTGTCCGCTCGATGGAGCCGCCGTCAGGAGTGGAGGCGCGCCTCGTAGGCGGTGATCTCGCCGACCTTGGGGCCGTAGCTGCTGGTGGGGTCGTGGCGCAGGTCGAGCCAGATGTCGATGAGCGCCCAGGCGGCGGGGGCGGCGATGACGTTCTGTCCCATGCACAGGATCTGGGCGTCGTAGTTCTCCACCGAGCCGCGCACGGTGAGCAGGTCGTGCGCGGTCGCCGCACGCACCCCAGGCACCTTGTTGGCCGCGATGGCCGTTCCCACGCCGGTGCCGCAGATGAGAAGCCCGCGGTCGGCCCGCCCCTTGGCGACTGCCCGGGCGACCTGGAAGGAGACCTCCGGGTAGGTGATCTCCGGTGTGGACAAGTCGAGGACGTCGCTCACACGCCCGTCCTCAGCCAGTCGTCCCGCAAGAGCGTCCTTCAGGAGGGCTCCATTGCCCGGGGCACCGATGGCGATTCGCATGCGCCCAGTCTCTCAGGCCTCGTCACGGAAGGCGAG
>NZ_KV789106.1:0-989 GCF_001807465.1 Actinomyces sp. HMSC08A09
AGTCTCTCAGGCCTCGTCACGGAAGGCGAGTATGCCCCGGTCAATGAGTCAGCAGGGTTCCCCTGAGACGGCAAAATCGGCGATGACCTCATAGAGAGCCCGACCCTGCCTCATCTGAGCGCAGCCCTCGAGTACCTGTGCAGGAAGGGCTGAGGGATCGGCGGCGTAGGAGGACAGGTCGAAGTTCACCCTGATCTGGGAGACGCGGGGACTCCAGGTGTGTGCGGCGCAGGGGTCGGCGACCCGGAAGGGCATGGGGGCCGCGTCGATTCCTCGATCCCGGACGGCCTGCTCGCTCATCGCGACCATCTCCGGGGACTCGGAGTCGTAGACCAGACGGCCGCCGGGAAAGCGGTGGGACATCGCGTTGACGAGGTCTCGAACTGAGCTGGTCTCCAAGAAGTAGAAGACCCCGGAGGCCACGGCAATCAGTCCGCCGCTGGCGTCGACCTCATCCATCCAGCGATGATCGGTTAAGGAGAAGGGGAGCTCCCGCTCTCGCTCATGGGGCTCGACCCAGGTGCGTCGGGACTCGAGAACGTCGGGGAAGTCCAGGTTGTAGATCAGCGCCCGACCGTTGTCGACCTCGTCAACGAGACGATCCAGTCCGCAGCCGAGATCGACGACGGCGGCTTCGGGGTGGGTGTCCAGGTAGCGCCGGATCTCCGTCACGGCGGCAAGGTGGCGCAAGGCGTAGACGGCGGCGGGCATCTCGCCCATATCCATGTCCTCGACGCCAGGGCGGAAGGCGGAGACCATCGAGACCAGGCGCTCGGACCAGGAGTCCTGAAAGCAGCTCGGCCAGCTTCGCGCAGCACGAGCCCGCCCCAGAAGCGGGAAGAAGAGAGTCTCCTGAACCCCTGCGCCGATCATGGTCTCATCCTAGGAGACGGCACCACCGATGTCGATACTGACAATCACATTCATTCTCCTTCATAGGAGGCCTCGCTGGTGAAGGACTCGATGAGTTTCCGTCAGGGGCCACGCAC